>CACNAY010000041.1 GCA_902618555.1 uncultured Pelagibacteraceae bacterium | reverse complement strand
TATCGAAATTTCTTTAACGCCAGATTTTTGTAAAGATAAAATTACTGATGGCGAAACACCGCCTGCTCCAATTATTAAAGTTTTCTTTTTTGACACTTTATCGACTTCTTTTAGATAGGCTGCTTGTAAACCAAAGACATCGGTATTCTCACCAATAGTAGAATTTTGTTTATCAAGGAAAACTGTATTCACTGAACTTGTGATCTCTGCATCATTAACTAGTAAATCAAGGTGGGGCACTATTTTTTGTTTATAAGGCAAAGTAACGTTTAAACCACTTATTTCTTCATTTTTAATTCTTTTAATTATCTCTGGAAGTTCATTATCGCTTTTAACTTCGATGATAGTATAATTTGCATCGATACTATATTTTTTAAACCAATAGTTATGAAGGAGTGGTGATAGAGAATGTTTTATCGGATTTCCTATTATTCCAAATTTTTTTGTCATTTTTTATACTGATTAATATAGTTAATAATATTTTTTATAGGCAAGCCCATTATTGATTCTCGATCTCCATTAATATAATCGAATAATTCCAATCCATCAGCTTCAATTTGATAAACACCGTAGGCAAGAAGAGTTTCTGTGCTTATTTTGCTTAAATATTGCGAAAGCTTCTCATCAGAAATATGCTTCATTTTCAACTCAGAAGTATCGGTATAATTCCAAATCATTGCTCCATTTTTAGAAATACAAACAGAACTAATTAAATAATGTTTCGAATTATTTAACTTTTTTAAAATTTTTAGTGCCTCATCTCTTGATTTTGGTTTATTTATTAATTCATTATTATATGAAATAACACTGTCCGCTCCTAAAACAAGTTTATCAGGATACTTGTTGCTAACTTTTATAGATTTTAATTCAGCTAGATTTTTGGAAATAGACGACGGATCTGCTCCTTCAGATAACAGTGAATTTTTTATTTCATCTTCGTCTACGTTTGAGACTATAACTTCACAATCAATTTTATATTTATCTAATATTTTTTTTCTAACTCCACTTTTAGATGCTAATATTATTTTCATTTGTGTTTTTTTATTTCTATAATTTTTAAAATTGATGCAGCCGTTTCCTCAACTGATTTTCTTGTAACATCTATAATTGGCCAGTTATTTTTTTTAAATAAATTTTTTGAATCATTCACTTCTTTCTTTATATAGTCTAATTCAGTATATTCTCTAAATTTATGCTCTCTCATTATGGCTACCCTATTACGTCTTATATCGACCAATCTCTCAGGGTCAGCAACAAGACCTATTACACATGCTGATTTATTTTTTATAAGTTCCTCAGGGATTTTTTGATCCAAAACTAAAGGGATGTTAATAGTTTTATAACCTCTATTGGCTAGATAGATAGAGGTAGGTGTTTTGCTAGTCCTGCTTACGCCTAACAAAATAATATCTGCGTCTTTTAAATCATCTGTTTTTTTTCCATCGTCATGAGCCATTGTAAATTGAATCGCTTCTATTCTTTTATAATAGTCGTCGTCAAGAACATGCTGAGCACTTGGTTTGTGTATTGCTTTTTGGTTTAATAACTTTGAAAAGCTTAAAATTAAATTACCTAATATTCCGAAACAAGGAACATCATTTTTTTGACTTTCATTTGATATATACTTTGCTAGTTTTGTTTCCACAATGGTGTATAAAATAAGCGAATTTTCAACTTCATTACATTCTTTGATAATTTTATTAATTTGTTGTTCCGTTCTTACAAAAGCAAACTCTTTTTTATTGTAGTAAAAGTTCTTAAATTGAGATTTAAGTGATAAAAAAATTCTATCTAGAGTTTCACCTGTTGAGTCAGACACAAGATATACATTGTATTTTTCGTTCATATAGTTGTTAGTAAATAATTAACAAATAAACTTTTTCCACTCTTCTTAAAAACATTAGACAAAAGATTAACATTAATTCACACTATTTTAACAATTTGTTCCCTGTTGATATTGTTGTTTTACTTATGTTTATAAGATTAATAAAGTCACCATACAAAGGTTTTTGTAAGAAAAATAGTAAAACTACATATGTATAAAGTATGTATAAAAAGTTATATAGACATTAAACAGGCTCTAGTACAAAAACAACACTTTAAAAAAACTATTATTTAATAATGAAAAATTTAAAAAGTAT
>CACNAY010000040.1 GCA_902618555.1 uncultured Pelagibacteraceae bacterium | reverse complement strand
AGCAGTTTTGCTGCTTTATTACTATTAAGTTTTAAAAGCTTACTTTCGTAGAAAGATTTTTTTGACTTGTGAACTTTCCAGTCTACTATTTTCCAAATAGACTTTAAATATTTGATAATTTGTAAAACAGAATAATTATCGTTTCCTCTTGGGCCAAAATTAAATGCTTCACCGTTAAGTTTTGAGTTTTTTTTCAATTTAATTGCTAAAGTCATGTACCCTTTTAAAACATCTAGGACATTTTGCCATGGACGTGTGGAGCTAGGGTTTCTAATTAATACTTTTTTCTTTTTTGACCAAGCTTTTATACAGTCAGGAATTAATCTACTTTCATTCCAATCTCCTCCGCCTATTACATTTCCTGCCCTAGCAACTGCAATTTTTAGATTTTTTTTTCTTCGTATAAATGAATTTAAATATGAAAAAATTATTTTTTCAGCACAAGCTTTAGATGAACTGTAAGGATCTTTACCTCCTAACTCATCTGTTTCTTGATATCCTCGGGATGTTTCTCGATTATAATAAACTTTGTCACTGGTTATTATAACAGCCACACATTCTTTTTTTAATAATAGTAAACTTTCTAAGATATTTAATGTTCCTATTGTATTGGTTAAAAAAGTATTTCTTGGGCTTTTATATGACCTTTTGACCAGTGATTGTCCTGCCAAGTGAAAAACATAATCTGGCTTATGTTTAACAAATATTTTTTTTAAATCATTAATATTTTGAATATCAAAATAATAAGATTTAAAATTTTTCTTTAAATTTAATTTATTAAAATGATTATTTTTCTTTTTATTTGGAAGAGAAACTCCAACTACTCTTGCTCCAATTAAATACATCCAGAGGGATAACCAGGCACCTTTAAATCCAGTGTGTCCAGTAATTAAAACTTTTTTATTTTTAAATTTTTCAAATATATACATATCATTTTTTTTTAAGTAAAATTTTAAGATTTCTTTCTAAAATTTCTTTATCTCTAATCGTATCCATACATTGCCAAAAACTTTTATGTTTATAAGCAAATAATTTTCGTCTTTTACCTAATTCTTTTAATGGATATTCTTCTAAAATAGTTTTGTCTGTTTTTAAAAATTCAAATATTTCAGGTTCAAATATAAAAAATCCCCCGTTGATCCAGCCAACATCCAAGTTAGATTTTTCTCTAAAAACAGTAACTTTGTTATTCTTAATTTTTATAGCTCCAAACCTTGCCGGCGGACGCACGGCAGTTAAAGTCGCAATACCTTTTTTCTTAATATGGAAATTTAGTAATTTTTTTAAATTTACATTACTTACTCCATCTCCATAAGTAAGAAAAAAATTTTTATCATTCAAATATTTTTGAAGTCTTTTAATTCTACCGCCTGTTAAAGTATTTAAACCAGTGTCAATAACTTCTATTTTTCTATCTTTGTGTTTTTTATCAAAAAAATTTTTGATTATTTTCGATTTAAACCCAGCAGCGACAATAAAATCTTTGAAACCATATTTTACAAAATGGTCCATGATATGAACTATTATTGGCTTATTGTTAATTTTAACCATTGGTTTAGGAATTTTTTTCGTAAGTTCTGATAACCTAGATCCCTTACCACCTGCAAGAATAACTACTTTCATTTTTTTCCTTCCATAAAATTTATAGTTTTTATGATACCATCAAACAGCTTAACTTTTGGTTTCCATTTTAAAAGCTGTCTGGTCTTTTTCATACATGGAAAAGTTACTAAGTTCTCCTCATTTCTTAGTTTAATTTTTCCATAGAGTGGTTTCCCTAATTTTATCTTTTTGTTTACGAATTTTATTATATTGTTTAATTGGGTTGCTTTTCCATATCCTGCATTGAAAATATTTCCATTTGATTTATTTGATTTTAAAATTTTAAAAATTAATTCTAAAAAGTCATCAATATATAAAAAATCTCTTTTCTGCTTTCCCGATGAGCAAGGAAAATATTTATTTTTTATACAAGATAAAATTATGTAAGAAATAAATCTATTTGGTTCTTGGAATGGACCATAAATCTGATAAGGTCTTAAAATTATTGCTGGGAATCCTTTGTTTTTATGAAGGTTCATTAGATATTTTGTTGCCTGATGTTTTGCTAATGCATAATTTGATTTTGGTTTACAAAATACAGACTCCTTTTGAGGCGAGCGAGAGTTACCATATTCTAACGAACTACCGATTTGTACAAATTTTTTAATTTTCGTTTTAAG
>CACNAY010000039.1 GCA_902618555.1 uncultured Pelagibacteraceae bacterium | reverse complement strand
TCCATTCTCTCCACGGCGCTATTGTTTTAATCTTGTTTTTACCAAAATATGAGTAACCAAGCTCGAATCTCACTTGATCATTGCCTTTTCCTGTCGCGCCATGCGAAACTGCAAAAGCCTTAAATTTTTTTGCAATTTCAACTTGTCTTTTTGCAATTAACGGTCTGGCAATTGATGTGCCTAATAAATATACCCCTTCGTAAACTGCATGAGCTCTTATCATTGGAAAAACATAATCTTTCACAAAGATATTTTTAAGATTTTCAATAATTATTTTTTTAACGCCAAGTCTTTGAGCATTTTTAATAATTTTTTTTTTATCTAAAACTTGTCCAATATCAGAGGTGTAAGCAATTACTTCAGCATTATAATTTTCTTGCAACCATCTCAAAATTATAGATGTATCCAAACCGCCTGAGTAGGCTAAAACAATTTTTTTCATTTAGCTGCAAGTTTTTTTTGCTGTGTTATAAGCCTTTGTAAACCCCATCATAGAATAGTGATCAGTTGTCTCAGCCCCTTTTGTTGTTCTTGCTTTTACAATTATGTCAGTTGCCTTTTTCATTAATTGAATAAATTTTTTCTCTTCCTGGTCATCCAACAACCAAGCAAAATCTTTTTGCGAAAAAAAAGAATATCTTCTTTTCCCAGAGCTAGCGGTTACACTTGATGTCTTATAATCATGACCACTTGTTAAACTCACTTCATCTTTGATTTCTTCGGAAGGCCTGAAAGTTACAAATAACTTTGATTTATTTCTTTTGACAGCAGCTGGCGCTCTTTTAGTTGGAACAGTTTGAGCGAAGCAAATTTTTCCTTTATCAGTTTCAGCTATAAAGCTTTCCCAGTTTTTATATTTTCCAGTTGATCTTGGTGTTACGGCAAAAGCATTTACAGAAAATAAACATAGGGCTAGTATTATAAAAATTTTTTTAACTGACATATTTTATTTTTATACTAAAAATTATCTATTTCAATGCCTTGTATTAAGGAGATGGATTTGGGTTATTATTATGGATAACATCAATCTTATTTAAAATTTCATCAGATAGTTCAATATTTACACTTTCTATATTTTCCTTTAATTGTGCCATTGTTGTTGCTCCAATTATATTACTAGTAACAAAAGGTCTGGTGTTTACAAAAGCCTGTGCTAACTGAGCCATTGTCATATTACTTTCTTTAGCTAATTTATAATATTCTTCGTATGCTCTCATAGCTAAAGGATTTAGATGTCTTTCCCAACCTTTAAATAAAGCTTGTCTAGAATTTTTTGGCATTTGACCATTTCTATATTTTCCAGATAGCGCGCCTGTAGCAAGAGGGTAATAGACTAGAAGTCCACATCTTTCTCTAATTGAAATTTCAGACATTCCGATTTCATAAGTTCTATTAACCAAATTGTAAGGGTTTTGCACTGACATCATCCGAGGTAATTTTTTATTTTTAGATAATTCAATATATTTTGATAGACCGTATGGAGTTTCATTTGACATACCAATGTATCTAATCTTTCCGCTCTGAATAAATTTTTCTAGGGCCTCTAGAACGCTTTCAAAGCTATTCCACTTTCCTTCATCACTATCAACAGTATAATCTCTTTTGCCGAAGTAATTGGTTGATCTTTCGGGCCAATGCAATTGGTATAAGTCTATATAATCTGTTTTTAATCTTTTTAAACTTCCATCAATTGCTTTTCCAATTGTTTTTTCATCAAAATTATTTCCTCCACCTCTAATCCAACTACATCCTGGACCTGCAACTTTTGAAGCTAAAATTATTTTTTCTCTATTTTTTCTTTTTTCAAACCAATTTCCAATCATTACTTCGGTTTTGCCGTAAGAGTCCGAGTTAGGTGGTACCGAGTAAAGTTCTGCAGTATCAAAAAAGTTAACTCCCTCACTTAAGGAGTAATCCATTTGTTCGAAAGCATCTTTCTCAGTATTTTGTGTGCCCCACGTCATAGTTCCTAGACATATTAAACTCACGTCCAAGTCCGTAGTGCCTAATTTTTTAAATTTCATAAAATTGTAATAATTATAGCAGTTTTTTAGGTCAATTTTTGCCTATTGAAAAGTACTTAAAAAAACTTATATATTTACTTATGGAAATGAATAAACAAAGATCTGCCGTTCGTTCATCAGCGACAGAAGCTATTATAGATCAAGGTTTAAGATCTTATATGCTTAAAGTGTATAACTACATGGCTTCTGGTGTTCTTTTAACTGGTTTCGTTGCTTTATTATTTTTCAAAATGGCAGTTGTTACTTCAGCAGAGGGTCAAATAATTGGACTAACTAATTTTGGTAATTCAATTTATGCCTCAGGTTTAAAATGGGTAATAATGCTAGCTCCACTAGCTATTGTTTTTTACATGAGCTTTGGAATAGCGAAAATGTCA
>CACNAY010000038.1 GCA_902618555.1 uncultured Pelagibacteraceae bacterium | reverse complement strand
TCATTTCATGCAGCAATCAATCCCTCATATGTAGCTAATAAAGATAATTTTATTTTAAAGTTAAGGATAAATTTTCCAGAGCTCCCAATTAAAGAAATAGAAAATAAATTAAAAAAAGGAAAATATTTCTATTTAAAAAAACGAATAAATCAAAATGAAAAAGAAAAGTTATGGAGTATGGGTGAAAAAGCAATAATATTTGAACCATTTCAAACAAGAATTTATACTCATGGAAATTTATTTAGTCATATAGTTGGTCAGGTAGATTACGATAACTACGGTGTTTCTGGTGTAGAAAAATATTTTGATAAAGAATTAAAAAACAAAAATTTATCTGATGAACCTCTTCAATTAACATTGGATACTAATATCCAGCATATAATCTCTAAGGAAGTTAACTCTTCTTTAACTACATTTAAAGCCACGGGAGGTGGAGCTTTGTTGATGGACGTTGAAAATGGGGAAATTTTATCTTTAGTTTCTTTGCCTAACTTTGACATTAACTCCAGGGTTAATCTTAACGATAAAAAATATATGAATAAAATCACAAAAGGGGTTTATGAGCTAGGCTCAATTTTTAAAACTTTTACTGTTGCTCTTGCACTAGATAACGATATTGTTGAACCAGAGACAGTTATAAAAAATATTCCTCGTTCAATAAAATGTTCTAAACACGAAATTTCGGATATAAAAGAATTTCCAAAAAATTTATCGGTCGAAGATATTTTAATTAGATCATCTAACATCGGAACATTAATTATTGCAAGAAAAATTGGTCAGGAAAAATTTAAGAAGTTTATTACTGATACAAAATTATTGAAAACTTCTGAGATTCAATTAGAAGAATTGGGAAACCCAATTAGTTTTGAGTGGAATAAATGTAAATTAGAGACAGTGTCCTATGGACATGGTATAACCACAACTCCTTTACAAGCCGTTTCTGTTTATGCAGCTCTAGTTAATGGAGGTAAAATGATTAAGCCTAGTTTGATTAAGGAGCAAAGAGAAGAAAAAAGCTCTATTTTAATCTCAAAAAAAACTAGTGATCAAATAAACAATATTTTAAGAAAAGTTGTTACCGAAAAGGAGGGCACTGCCAGTCTAGCAGATGTTCATGGATACTATGTAGGAGGAAAAACTGGAACTTCACAAAACTATAGATTTAAAAATGAAAATTTAAACACTTTCGTTTCTATTTTTCCATTTCAAAAGCCTAAGTATGCCTTATTGGTAATGTTAGAAAATCCTCAAATAGCTAAAGATTTAATTTATGACTATAGAGGAGTAAAAATAAGGGGATTCAGGAATGAAGCTGGGTGGAATTCAGTTTACGTTGCTGGCAAAATAATAAAAAAAATCGGACCAATTTTAGCCATAAATAGTAGAGATTTTAATAACAAATATGTTGCTGAAACAATTAATTAAAAATCTCCCTAAAGAAAAAAAAAATATTAGTATAAAGGGTTTAGAAATAAATAGTAAAAATATAAAAAAGGGTTTTATTTTTTTTGCTATAAGAGGACAAAAAGTTAACGGAGAAAAATATATTTCTGAATCAGTTAAAAATGGAGCAAAAGTAGTTATTTGTTCAAAAAACTGTAATTATAAAAATAAAAATATAGAAGTTATTAGGACTAAAAATATAAGATACCTTCTTAGTGAGCTTTCATCTAAATTTTATAAATCAAAACCAAAAAATTTAATAGCTGTAACTGGAACAAATGGTAAAACTTCAGTAGCAGATTTATATTATCAGATTTTAAATTTAAATAAAATACCTACTGCTTCGATTGGTACTTTAGGCATAAAATATAAAAAAAAAACAGTTAAACCAGAACTTACAACACCTGATACACTTAATCTTCACAGATCACTTCAAAAGATTAAGAAAGATAATATTAATAATACGATTATTGAAACTTCAAGTCATGGATTGCACCAAAGAAGACTGGATCATCTTAACTTTAAAGCTGGTATATTTACAAATTTTAGCCAAGACCATCTAGATTATCATAAAACGATGACTAAATATCTTAACGCTAAATTACATTTGTTTAGAAATGTAATTAAAAAAGGGAAGGTAATAATTTGTGACAGAAATATAAAAGAATTTTCCTTATTAAAAAATATTTCAAAAAAAAGAAAGCTTAAGTTAATAGACAGCAGTAAAATAGCAGAAAAATTAAAAAATAATGCTAATCTAAATCTCAACGAATTTCAGTTAAAAAATCTTTCAATGGCAATAGAAGCAGCAAAATTAATTGGGCTTAAAGAAAAAAAAATTTTCAGTTCATTGAAAAAAATAAAGGATGTAAATGGAAGATTAGAGCTTATTCGAACTTTCTCAAACAAGGTAAAAGTATATGTAGATTATGCACATACTCCAGATGCTCTAGAGAAAGCCCTTAAATCTTTGCAAAGTAATTATGGTAAGGATATAACTTTAGTCTTTGGGTGTGGAGGAGATAGAGATTTTAAAAAAAGACCAATCATGGCAAAAATAG
>CACNAY010000037.1 GCA_902618555.1 uncultured Pelagibacteraceae bacterium | reverse complement strand
TTTGTTATTTTTATTCTTCTTCTAAATTTGAAAACTTCCATTAATTTTTGAATATTAATGTTTTTTATATTAGTAGTTTGGCCCCCAACAGACTCATGACTGTTATTATTCATTAATATATATTTAAAATTTTTTCCTCCATAAGAATTGCATAAAGAAACTGAACCTAGGTGCATTAACAATGATCCATCCCCATCAATGCATATTGTTTCATTTTTTGAAAAAATTGAGGTGCTTAAAGCCACCATAGACGAATGCCCCATACCACCAACCATGTAAAAATCTTTTCCATTAAATTTTTTCTTTGTTCTGATTTGATTTAATTCTCTAGAGGTATAACCTGTTGTTGAAATAATTTTAGTTTTACTTTTGATAAGACTTAAAATTTCTTTTAATACTTCAAATCTTTTAAGACCATTGGGGTAAGATGACGAAAAATTAATTTTCTTTTCAATTTTTAACGTATTTTTTTTTATTAAACATGCTACCGGCTTTTTAGCTTTCTTTGAATATTTTACCAGTGTCTCAAGTTTTTTTAAGTCCTTTTCTTTATTTAATTCAATGCTTCTTATATCTAATAAGGAAAGGATTTTTTTAGTGATGGCGCCCTTAACCTCATGTTGGGGCTCATCTTTTTCTCCTGGTGCTCCTCGCCATCCAATCATGAGCAACATTGGGATTGAATAAACTTTCTTATGCGCAATAGATATCAAAGGATTTATAGCATTACTTAAACCAGAATTTTGCATGTAAACAGTTGCTATTTTTCTGGTAGCTAGATAATAGCCTATTGCTATTGCAATCGCACCGCCTTCGTTAGCTGCTAACATATGTTTTTTTTTACTAAAATTTTTAATGTATAAAGAAATATTTTTTAATACGCTATCAGGAACGCCAGTGAAAAAATCAATATTATTTTTTTTCAGTTTTCTTACTAATTTATTAACCAATATCATTTTTTAATTAATTAAAGTTAGAATTTCTTTTATTGGTGTTATTTTTTTTTCAATCGGCGACGATCTTTGATTTAATAAAATAGTTTTTGCAGTCTCAACCATTGATGGATAAGAAGCTCGTAATAAATGATTTGCGTAAATCACAATTTTAACACCATTTTTGATAAGTTCTTTTTCAGTAGTTTTAGAATAAGTAGATGGTACAGCTACGATTGGTTTAAAATTCTTACTTTTAACCCACTGTCTCGTGAATTGGAATATTTCTGTGGGAGATTTTTTTTTACTATGAATTAAAATTGCATCAGCTCCTGCCTTAGAATAAGCATTTGCTCTTGATAATGCATCTGCTACTGACTTGCCTAAAATTAAACTTTCAATTCTTGCAATAATCATGAAATCATCAGATATTCTTGAATTCTTTGCAGCTTTTATTTTGTTGCAAAAATCTTTTATACTATCTTGACTTACCCCTTTTTGATTTTTAAATAATGAATTTTTTTTTAGACCTTTTTTATCCTCTATAGCAATAGCTGATACTCCTGATCTTTCTAAAGATTTTACAGTATATTTAATATGCTCGATTCTTCCTCCATTATCTGAGTCAAATATTACAGGCTTAGTAGTAACTTCTAAAATATCAGTTAAACCATCTATCCTAGATGAGATATCTACTGATTGATTGTCTGGTTTTCCTCTTAAGGTAGAGTCTGTTAAGCTTGATGACCACATACAATCGAATTCTAAAAAAGTTTTTGATTTATTTATTATTTTTAAATTTTCTATAATTAAACCACTTAATGCACTATGGGACTCTAAAACTCTTACAATTTTTTTTGCTTTAATTAATCTTTTTAATTTAGATTTTCTAATATCAGGTGTTGTACCTGTTTCAATAATTTTTTCTTTAACTTTTAAATGAGAGATATTTTTTTCGTAGGGTATTTCTATTAATTTACCACCCCATGATTTTAATATTTTAATAACATTTTTTCTTGTATTCTTCTGAATTCCTTTTTTCCAATCATCACCGTGAACAACAAAATGTGGTTTAATAGATTTTAAATTTTTGGAATAATCTAGCGTATCTTGCTCAATAACGTTATTTACATATTTTATGTTCTTAATTGCTAGCTCTCTTTGTTTATAATCTTTATAGGGTAAGGTTCGATAGGTCGCTATTGCTTTATCGGTGAGCAACCCAACTGTGACTTTTCCTAATGACGACGCTTTTTTTAAAATATTAAAGTGTCCCTTGTGTAATATATCGTCAGCAAAAGCTACATAAACAATTTTGTTATTCTTTTTCATTTTTAAAATCTTTTTTAAAGTTTCTTATATAACTTTTTTGCTTTTTTTAAATCTTTAACTGTATTTATATTTACCCATGGATATCTTTGATTTGAAAGTATATATAATTTTGTTTTAGTATCAGTAACAAATCTATCTATAACAAACTCCCATGATAAAAGTTTATTTTTTCCTCTTAGAAATTTTGACATAAAGTTAAATATTTTATTAGTTGTTTTTATTGAGAACTTATTTATCCCTAGCGCTTCACCTTGA
>CACNAY010000036.1 GCA_902618555.1 uncultured Pelagibacteraceae bacterium | reverse complement strand
AAGATCTAAACTCTATAACCTGTTTTAATCTTATCTCAGTAAAAATAGTGCCTAAGTGATTTTCAAAATCTTCTAAAGTTGGTTTTTCTCCTTTTAAAAAACTTAAATTGCCATTTAAAAAATCCCTAAAAGTTTGACCGTTTGGTGAGTAATATTTTCCATTTTTTTTAAGAAATAAAATTGGGTAATTTATTGCATGATCTATATATTTTTCAAAATTAATATTTTCAAAAGCAATCGGCATTATCCCACCTCTATTAGTTTCTTGCCAAACTTTTCCTCTATAAGATAAAAAACCTGAGAGTTTATTCTCATTAAAAGGAGAGTTTGCAAAAAGAGCAATAGTTAAGGGAGCTAAATAGTTACCGATTTTGAATTTTTTTTCAAAATCCTCTTCAGAAATATAATCATAATTAATTTGAATACCGGCAGTTTTGTACATCATATCTAAACTTAATTTGCCACCTTTTGGCATTTCAGCTGTCATAATTTCATAACGTTCTTTCGAACTTTTGGGTATATCTGATAATTTATTAAATGGGTCATATGCAATAGAAGAAGTGGTTATAGAAGTGGTACTAAAAATTTCTTTTAATTCATTAAAATGAGAGCTGTTTTCTAAACAAACTAAATGTATGTTTCTAAAAGGTGCACCTGACAATTCATATTGAAAACCAGGTTCAGTGGTAATTTTTTGATTTTCTTTTTTTAAACCTATTACTCTATCTTTCTCATACTCAGGCTCCCATCCATTATGTTTAAGATTTTCAAATACTTTTTTAATTTGATTGTAATCTACTCGTTTTAAATCACTCTTATTGAATAGAAATTTTTCGTGCTCGACGCCTATTCTTAGTTCATTATCTTTTTTAATTCCTTTTCGGAAATATTGAATCAACTTATCTTTAGAGTCGACTGTATCAACTAAAAATTTATTCAAAGGCTTTTAACTCATTTTTTAAAAATTTAGCTATCTCTAACATTCCATCTTGCCCAACTTTTTTCTCAGCGATTGAATTATAATTTGTATTTGTATTGACATCATAAGTGTATCTAGTCCCTGATTTATCAGTAATATATTCAATACCAGCTATTTCAATATTATTTTTTTTCAAAAAACTTTCATATTTATTTATGTCAGGATTTTTATAATTATTTAAGATCATAAACTTGTTTCCATCTGGGTTGTTTGATTTATCGCTTAAAGAATTATTTTTACTGTCGCAAGGACACAGCTCAAACGAGTCACCCGCATCAACTTGCACTGCGTATAAAAATTTGGAATTAACAAATTCTAGACGATGGATCACTTTTGGGTCTGCTTCAATATACTCTTGTAAAATTGTGATGCCATCGATTGAATTTTCAAAATCCGCTCCTTTAACATACTGTTCTAATTCGTTTTGATTATTAAAAAGCTTTACTCCGAGACCTCTACCAGCTCTGTTATGTTTTGTAATAAACGGTTTTTTAAAATCTCTCGCTGACTGAATTATTTGTTCTTTACTTGAGCAAAAAATAGATCTGGGAGTTTTAATTCCACTTTCACTCAATTTTAAATATTGAAGAGATTTACTTATTTCTAATGCTAAAGCATTACCGTCATTTATTATTCGTCTTTTATGACTTCTTAACCAATTAATAATTACAGATGTATATTCTGGAGCAAATCTGTGTCCTCTGACATGAGAGCTCGCACTCATTCGGTTATAAAAAATACCTTCAGGCGGGCTTTGACTTAGATCAATTTTAGCCTTTTCAACATGCCAGTCTTCATAACCAACTTCAAGTTTATTTAGGTGAGACTCAAGGGGTTTAGTCCATGCTTCGTTTTCGTGAATTATATATGCTTTCATTAGCCAAATGTTTTAAGCTCTAAAACATTCCCGTGTGGGTCCTTAATAAAAAAAGTTTCTTGTTGTTCTTTTTTATCTTTGAAACGAGTATAGGGTTGATCTAAGTATTCAATATTATTTTTTTTTAAATTTTCTTTTATTTTTTCAAATATTTTTGGCTCTAAGTGTACTCCAAAGTGAGGAACAGGCACTGATCCCATATCCACTTCGTGTCTCTCAGAGGGTAATTTCATATTGGTTTTGTGTAAGGTTAATTCGTTTCCCCAAAAATCGACGTCAATCCATTTACCTTCTTCTCTATTACCTAGTTTACACTCTAGTATCTTCTCGTAAAAATGAACTGAATCCTTCAAGTCTCCCGCTGGTACTGCTAAATGAAAAGGTCTACTCATATGCATTTATATATATTCTTCTTTAAATTTATCAAGTAGTCATTATAAACATCTTATGAATGATTATTTAGAATCTATAAAAAAAAGAGATCCTGCGGCAAAATCTATACTGAGTATTATTCTCACGTACCCAGGCGTCAAGGCAGTTTTCTTTCATCAAATATCTAATTTTTTTTATAAGGCTGGATTTGACTTGATAGCTAGAATTATTTCGCAAACAATAAGATTTTTTACTGGAATTGAAATTCATCCCGGAGCTAAGATAGGTAATAATTTATTTATTGATCATGGAATGGGTGTTGT
>CACNAY010000035.1 GCA_902618555.1 uncultured Pelagibacteraceae bacterium | reverse complement strand
TAATTTTATCAATTTTCTTATTGGTTTCTTGTTCATCTGTTGGAAGATTTGGAGCAGGTGTAGATATCACTTTCGATCCAAGAACGATTGGTATGCAAATTGATGATACGATAATGCAAAAAAATCTTAGCGCGCGTTTAGCCTTAAAAGATAAAAAATATTTCGTTTCAATCCAATCTGAAGTAAGAGACGGAAATATTTTTTTGTCAGGTAAAGTGGATGAACCTGAGGAAAAAATAAAAATTACAAAAATGGCATGGGAAACAAAAGGCGTTCGTTCCGTAAAAAACGCTATAACAATTAAAGGTCAATCTAATTTTAAAAGCACAGCAAAAGATATCTTAATAACTAGTCAATTAAGGTCAGCTTTAATTTTTAACAAAAAAACAAAAGCAAGAAACTACACTTTAGAAACAATTAATAGAAATATTTACATTTTTGGAATAGCCATGGACAAAGAGGAAAAAGATGAAGTTATAAATGAAGCAAATCAAATTTATGATATTAAAGAAGTTTTTCCCTCAATATATTTAGCCTCTGAATTAAGCCGTAATAAACTTTAATTAGAGTAGTCTATAACATCAGAAGAGTATGCAGCAATAGAGGCTAGATTTAAAATCTCTGAAGTACTAGCTCTTAAAGGCGCCACTTCAATAGGCGAACCCAATCCAATTAGCAAAGGGCCGATTAATTTTCCACCACCAAAAACTTTCATTAATTTAGTAGAAATAGCTGCGCTATGTAAAGCAGGCATAATAAGGATATTTGCGTTACCAACTATTTTTGAAAAAGGGTAGATATCCTTATAAATTGGGTTTAGAGCTACATCTGGTTGCATTTCACCGTCGAAGTCAAAGTCTACTTTTTCTTTTTTCAATAAATCTATCGCATCTCTTACATGTTTAGTATTTTTCGAAATAGGTTTACCAAAAGTTGAGTGAGATAAGAAAGCTACTTTAGGATCGAACCCAAATAATCGGGCTACTCGAACACAGGATTTGGAAACTTTTACAAGTCTTTCTGGAGAAGGAAAGTCCTGAACATTGGTGTCAGCCACTAAAATTGTTTTTCCTTTTAAGGTAATCATAGTCATACCAAAAATTTCTTCTCCAGGTCTAGGTTCAGTCACCTTTTTAAGTTTTTCAATTGAAGCAGCGTAGTGTCTTATATTTCCCGTCACCATTGCATCTGCATCTTTACATGCAATCATTGATGCACCCCAAGCAATACGCTCATTTCGGACTAAGCGATCTACGTCTCTTTCTAATTGACCTTCTCTTTGAAGTTTTTTGTAAAGATGTTTAACGTATTTTTCTCTTTTTTCTTTATCTGTAGAGTTCACAATATCAATTTTATAATTTTCATCTAAACCTATATTTTTTAACTGTTCTTTGATTCTTTTCTCAGCCCCAATTAGAATTGGAGTGCCCAATTTGTTTCTTCCAAACTCTATAGCCGCTTTGAGCATATTTTCATCTTCACCTTCGGCAAATATAACTCTTTTTGGATTTTTTCTTACTTTTGCATTAATACCTTGCATTAAAGACATTGTTGGATCTAAACGATTGGTGAGTTGATCTCTGTATATTTCTAGATCGTTGATGTTTTTTCTTGCAACACCACTTTTCATAGCCGCATCAGCAACTGCAGAAGGTATCACACTTATTAATCTGGGATCAAATGTTGAAGGGATAATGTAATCTTTACCGTATCTTGGCCGATCTCCACCATAAGCTGAAACAACTTCATCTGGTACATTCTCCCTAGCTAATAGTGCAATTGCTTTTGCCGCAGCTACTTTCATAGACTCATTTATCTCTTTTGCTCGAACATCTAGAGCACCTCTGAAAATATACGGAAATCCTATAAGATTATTTACTTGATTGGGATAATCAGATCTTCCAGTTGCAATAATTGCATCAGATCTTACCTCTTGAATAAGCTCTGGTTTTATCTCTGGATCAGGATTTGCGCATGCAAAAATAATCGGGTTTGAAGCCATTGATTGCACCATTTCTTTAGATACAACATCTTTTGCAGATAAACCTAAGAATACATCTGCATCTTTAATCGCTTCATCTAAAGTTCTTAATTTAGTATCAATTGCAAATGCTGATTTGAACTGATCAATATTTTTACGTCCTTTATAAATAACTCCCTTACTATCACACATTATGATGTTTTCGTTTTTTACACCTGAGCTCTTAAATAAATTCGCGCAAGCTTGCGCAGAGGCCCCGGCACCATTAACAACAACTTTAACCTTTTCGATTTTCTTTTTTGAAATATCTAAAGCGTTAATAAGTGCAGCAGTAGTTATAATTGCAGTTCCATGCTGATCATCATGAAATATTGGAATATCTAAAAGTTCTTTGAGCTTTTGTTCTATTATAAAACAATCTGGAGCTGCTATATCTTCAAGATTAATTCCTCCAAAAGTCCCCCCAATATTTTTTATTGTCTCTATGATTGACTCAGGGTCATTATTATTAATCTCGATATCTATCGAATCTATGTCTGCAAATCTTTTGAATAAAACTGATTTACCCTCCATTACAGGTTTTGAAGCTAAAGCTCCAAGATTACCAAGTCCTAAAATGGCAGATCCATTACTTATAACTGCCACTAAGTTACCCTTACTTGTATAATCATAAGCAAGTTCAGGATTTTTCGCTATTTCTTTTACTGGAGCCGCTACTCCAGGAGAATACGCCAAAGAAAGATCTCTTTTTGTAGTTAGAGGTTTGCTAGAATTAATCTCAATTTTGCCTGACTTCCCTTTTATATGAAAATCAAGGGCTTCTTTATC
>CACNAY010000034.1 GCA_902618555.1 uncultured Pelagibacteraceae bacterium | reverse complement strand
TCATTTCAGTCTGGAGCAGTTTCTTACTTATACTATGCGGATAGAGTATATCAAATTAATCTAGCTATTGCAGGAATAGCTGTAGGGACTGTTTCGTTGCCGGTGCTATCCAAAGCATTTCAATCAAAAAATTATTCTAAAATTTCAAACATACAAAATAAAGCTTTACAATTATCATTACTATTATCAATCCCTGCAAGTCTAGGATTAATAATTGCTTCAAAAGAAATAGTTAATGGACTTTTTGGATATGGATCTTTTTCAAGTAAAGATGTTGAAATGACCTCAGACGCTTTGATGTTTTTTGGTTATGGAGTAATTGCATTTGCTTTAGTAAAAATCTTAGCTAATTTTTTCTTTGCAAGAGACAATACTATAACACCTTTTTACATTTCCTCATTTATTGTTTTTTTAAATGTTATTATAAGTGTAAGTCTCTTTAATAAAATAGGATTTTTAATTATTCCCATCGCAACCTCTGTTTCTACTTGGATAGGCGTATTGATATTTTTATATTTGTTATTGAAAAATAATTACCTGTTTTTACAAAAAAAATTGTTTGAAAATATTTTAAAAATTCTTATCTCATCTTCAATTATGGCCTTAGTGCTTTTTTATGCCCTAAATAAATATTCTAGTTACCTTGAATATACTTACTCATTAAAATCCGTTTTTTTATTAATTATTGTAGGTTTCGTGGGAACTGTTTATTTGTTATCTTGTTATATGTTTGGATTATTAAAAATAAAAAACTATAAAACAAATTAAATGAGTAAAAAAAAATTAGTATTTTCTGGCGTACAACCAACTGGCAATTTACATTTGGGCAATTATCTTGGAGCATTAAAAAATTTTGTTACACTTCAAAAAGAAATGGAATGTATTTACTGTGTTGTAGATTTACATGCTATTACAACTTTTCAAAAGCCTAATGAATTACAAAATAATGTTTTAGAAACAGTTGCTAGTTTTATAGCTACAGGTTTAGACCCGGACAAAAGTATAATATTTAATCAATCATCGGTTCCAGGACATACGGAATTAGCGTGGATTTTAAATTGTGTTTCAAGAATTGGTTGGTTAAATCGCATGACACAATTTAAAGATAAAGCTGGATCAGATAAAGAAAAAGCAAGTGTTGGACTATATATTTATCCAAACCTCATGGCTGCTGATATTTTACTTTATAAAGCAACTCATGTTCCAGTTGGAGCAGACCAAAAACAACATTTGGAACTATCACGAGATATTGCTCAAAAATTCAACAATGATTTTAATTGTAAAGATTTTTTTCCGGCTCCCGAACCTTTAATTCCTAAGAATGTTTCTAGAGTAATGAGTTTAAGAGATGGTACAAAAAAAATGAGCAAATCAGAAGAGTCGGATTTTTCAAGAATAAATTTAAAAGATAGCGCAGATGAAATAATAAAAAAAATTAAAAAAGCTAAATCTGATTCCGAGCCTATTCCTGAAAATTTGGAAAATTTAGAAAAAAAACCTGAGGCTTTAAATTTAATTAATATTTATGCTGAGATAACAAAAAAAAGTTTAACGACTGCGCTTAGCGATGTATCTGGAAAGGAGTATTCATTTTTAAAAAACAAGTTATCAGATGTTCTAATTAGTGAAATAGTTCCAATAGGCATAGAAATCAAGAAACTTTTAAACGACAAAGCACACTTGATACAAATTTTGAAAAAAGGCAAAGAAAAAGCTAATATTATTGCTGAGGAAAACCTTAAAAATATACGTGAAAAAGTAGGTTTGATATAATATAAATTTCTTATGATACAAACTGAATCTACACCAAACCCTAATTCACTTAAATTTCTCTCCGAGAAAGTTATTTCTGCTATAGGAACAGAAGAGTTTCAAAAAGAAAAATCTAAAGATTTAACCAATACATTTGTTAAAGAGCTTTTGGAATTTAAAGGTGTTGAATTAGTGCTTTTATCTAAAAATTTCTTATCAGTTAAAAAAACTGATGACGTTACATGGAATGAATTAAAACCCATGGTAATTTCTCATTTAAACCACTATTTTGAAAAAAATGAAGGCCCAATCTTAAAAGAAAACATAAAATCTGAGGTTATCAATGATAATAATGATGAAACAGTAAAAAAAATAATTGATGTATTAGATACAAAAATTAGGCCAGCGGTAGCCAGGGATGGTGGCGACATAAAATTTAAATCTTTTGAAAATGGAGTCGTTAAAGTTGAATTACAAGGCAGTTGTTCTGGTTGCCCGAGTTCCCTTATGACCTTAAAACAAGGAGTTCAAAATCTTTTGAAACATTATGTCAAAGAGGTAAACTCTGTAGAGGCAAATTAAATTATGAAAAAAAAGTTAAGTTATAGAGATAAGTTATTAGAACTAGCTTATATCTATAATGTAAAAGAGATACAAGACTATACTAAAAATAGAAAAAATTTAACGACTGGTCAAATAGAATTAATTTTAAAAAAAAATAAGATCATTATTCCAAAAGAGTTTAAAACAAGTTTTTTTAAAGAGAATTTTGTTAAACCCGTAACGAAACTAAAATCAAATATTATTGATTTCAAAGAAGAAAAGATTAAAGATAAAAATAGATTTTTTAGAAGAGTCGAAAACTATAAGTATGATACTTCCAGAAAATTTAATCATGGTGTAAATAATTTGTGGAAGAGTGCTGGATCTGCTGGACTAAACTTTTTGAATGTTTTACCCAAATTAGGATTTACAGTTGTTAAATTCTTTGGAAATCTTTTCACTGATGTATTTAATTCAATTTATAATCAACAGATTGACCAAAAGAGTGCAAGAAATGTAATTATAGGCTTTTTCGTAATTATTGGAGTCACTACTGCTA
>CACNAY010000033.1 GCA_902618555.1 uncultured Pelagibacteraceae bacterium | reverse complement strand
TAATCAGCAAAATAACTTGCAAGAGTTGCGATCAAAAATACTGATAACAACAAACCTATTACCATTAAATGAAAATTACCTTTCGAGGCAGCTACTACTGCAATAGTATTATCAAAACTTAATGTAAGATCAGCAATTAATACTTGATAAACCCCAACACTAAAGCTCTTAGTCTCAGCAGATTTTAGTTGTGGTGTTTTAATTTTATTTTTACCAAAAAAGTCTTGTCTTAAATTATTTATGACCCATAAAAGTAAAACCCCGCCTAGGATCTTTATCCAAGCAAATTCAAACAAATAATTAGCCCCTGATGCAAAAATAATTCTAAACAAGAATGCTGCAGCAACACCCCATGCTATAATTTTTCTTCTATTTTCTGTTGCAAATCCTGCAGCGATTAAACCTATTATGATCGCGTTATCCGCAGCCATAACTATATCTATGAGGATTATTTGTACTGAGATAATTACTTGCTCTAACATTCGAGAATCAATGTATATAAGGTTATTAAGATATATTAAAGAATAAAATGGAACTGTTCAAAAGCTCATCAAAATTTTCAAAAAAACAAATAATTTTGTTGTCCATACCGGTTTTTTTTTCAAACATGGCTATTCCATTAGTAGGAATGGTTGATACAGGTTTGATGGGTAATTTAAGCGAGACCAAGTATTTAGCAGCAACTAGTATAGCTACATCGGTTATGACAATGATTGTTTGGAGTTTTGGTTTTTTAAGAATGGGGACTGTTGGAATAGTTGCACAGGCTTATGGTAGAAGTGATTATAGAGAGATAGTAAAAACGATTTTAAGAAATATAGCCCTTGCTCTATTTGCCAGATACTCCAATATAACTCAAAACAGATACTATCATTGCATTTCTAATTTCTTTTGTTTATGATGCTGCAATGGAATATAAAAAAAGAAATAATGATTTAGTTGTCATCGCTGGTAAAGAATACGGAACAGGATCCTCAAGAGATTGGGCAGCTAAAGGAACAAAGCTACTAGGTATTAAAGCTGTATTAGCTGAAAGTTTTGAAAGAATTCATAGATCAAATTTAGTAGGTATGGGTGTTTTACCGCTACAATTTAAAGAAGGTTTTGATAGAAAAAAGTTAAAAATAACTGGAGCTGAACTCATTACAGTAGTTGATATTAAAAAAGGAATTAAACCAAGAGCAGAGGTAGCTTGTGAGATCAAATATAAAGACGGTACAATTAAAAAGATACAAGCTTTGAGTAGAATAGATACTGAGAATGAAATAGAATATTACAAAAATGGAGGAATTCTTCAGTATGTTTTACGTAACATGCTCAATTAATGAGAAATATAATAGTAAAAGTTCACCCATCTAAAGCTAATTTAAAAAAGAAAGAACAACTAGCGTGGAAGATTGCAGAAATTTCATCAGACAAAGCAAAATTAAATAAAGATGCAATCGAGATGGTTATCAATAGAATTATTGATAATGCGTCAGTAGCAATAGCGTCCTATAATAGGAAGCCCGTTGTTTCTGCAAGACAAATGGCTTTAGCTCACCCCAGAAAGAGCGGAGCAAATGTTTTTGGATTAAGTTCTAAAATTAAAGTAGATTGTGAATGGGCTGCTTGGGCAAATGGTACTGCAGTAAGAGAACTTGATTATCATGATACTTTTTTAGCAGCAGATTACAGTCATCCGGGAGATAATATTCCTGCAATTTTAGCTGTGGCTCAACAAAAGGGATGCAATGGATTGGATCTTATCAGAGGCATTATAACTGGTTATGAAGTTCAAGTTAATTTAGTAAAAGGGATTTGTTTACATGAACATAAAATAGATCACATAGCGCATTTAGGACCAAGTGTTGCAGCAGGTTTAGGAAGTTTATTAAAATTAAATACGGAAACAATCTATCAGTCAGTTCAACAAGCTTTGCATACAACTATTTCAACTAGACAATCAAGAAAAGGAGAAATTTCAAGTTGGAAAGCTTTTGCTCCTGCACATGCCGGCAAATTAGCAGTCGAAGCAGTTGATAGATGCATGAGAGGTGAGGGTGCGCCTAGTCCAATATACGAGGGTGAAGATAGTGTTATAGCTTATGTTCTATCAGGTCCGGGAAAAAAATATACTGTTCCTTTACCAAAAGTTAATGAGCCAAAAAAAGCAATATTAGAAACTTACACCAAAGAGCATTCCGCTGAGTACCAGTCACAAGCTTTAATTGATTTAGCAAGAAGTTTAAATAAGAAAATCAAAAATTTAAATAACATAAAAAAAATTACAATCGAAACTAGTCATCATACTCATTATGTAATTGGAACTGGTGCTAACGATCCTCAAAAAATGGATCCTTATGCAAGTAGAGAAACTTTAGATCACTCTATAATGTATATATTTGCTGTAGCTTTAGAGGATGGAGCTTGGCATCATGTAAAGTCTTACACACCACAAAGAGCTAGACGAAAAAGTACAGTTCAGCTTTGGCGAAAAATAGTAACTAAAGAGAGTAAGAAATGGACAAAAAAATATCATAACAGAGATCCTAAAAAGAAATGTTTTGGCGGAAAAGTTATTGTAAAAATGAAAAATGGTTCCACAATATCAGAAGAGATCAATGTTGCAGATGCCCATCCAGCTGGGAAACGACCTTTCGGAAGAAAAGAATATATTAATAAATTTAAAGTTCTAACAGATAATATTATTTCAAAAAAAGAGTCACAAAGATTTCTAAAATGCGTTCAAAATTTGAGAAAATTAAAACCTAAAGATTTAAAAGGACTGAATGTTGAAATTTTACCTAAAATGAGAAAAAGAATTAAAAACGGTAAAAGTATTTTTTAATCATTTGATTTTCTTTGCTAAATCATTAGCACTTAACCAAGCATTTTCAACTTTAGGACCTATAAACCAATCTGCACACAATCCTAACCTCAATTTTTTGTTCCAATAACTTTTTAAAGGTGAACCATTTAAATTATACGAATATTTCCATCCGTGTGTTCTTTTGAAAATAATTTTATTTTTTTTATACCCTGTAAAGTTTAAAAATTTTGAAATCAAAGTATTTTCTGCTTTATTACTTTTTTTATAATGATTTATATTTTTTTTAGCCCATTCAACAGAGGACTGCAATGTCCAAAGAGAATTTGAAGAGTTAAATCTACTTTTACTATTTTCATGAGCTGC
>CACNAY010000032.1 GCA_902618555.1 uncultured Pelagibacteraceae bacterium | reverse complement strand
GAAATTAAAATCAGCAAAAAACGTATACCCTATAAGTTAGCAATGCGATATCTCAATAAAAGAGTAGAAGAAGTAAAAAAAGGGACAAATAGAGAATTATTATGGATCCTGGAACACCCCACTACTTATACTGCCGGGGTGAGTTTTAACAAAAAAGAGATAATAGATAAAAAAATCAAAATTATTAAATCAAATAGAGGGGGCAAAATCACATTACATAACCCTGGGCAAAAAATTATTTATTTTGTCATCGATTTGAATAATAGAAAAAAAGATATAAGAAAATTAATAAATTCAATAGAAGAAAGTATAATGCAATTTTTAAAAAGTTATAAAATTCAATCCAAAAAAGATAATAAAAATATTGGTATATGGGTTAAAGATAAAAAAATTGCGGCAATTGGCATTAGAGTATCTAGGTGGGTTGCGTATCATGGTTGCTCAATAAATATTTCAAATAATTTAAATCAGTATTTAAAAATTGTTCCTTGCGGATTAGATAATAAAAAAGTTACTTCAATATTAAAATTAATTTCATTTAAACCTAGGAAATTTGAGAACGATTTAGCAAAAATTTTTTTAAAAAATATTAATAATATTTAAATATTTTTTTTAAGAAAATCTTCAAATAGCTTGTTATATTTTGCTTTAAAATTATATTGAATATTATTAATCATAAATTTTATTTTATATGCGTGCAACATAAGACTTTTAATTTTTATTCTTTTTCTATTATCTAAAAAATATTTATCATCACCTATAATAGGATATCCAATATTAAGTAATTGTTTTCTTAATTGATGTTTTCTTCCAGTAATTGGATTTAACTCCAAGTATGAATAACCTTCATTCGATCTAATGATTTTAATGTTTGATACAGCTTTTTGAGAAATTTTTTTATTATTTTCGTAATAAATTAAATTATCTCTCATCACTTTAATAGACTTATCAACTTTTCCGTATACTATTGCTAAATAAGTTTTATGGATTTTCCTTATTCTAAAAAGTGAAGTAAATAATTGAGCATATTTTCTATTTTTAGCAATTATCAAAACTCCAGAAGTCTCCTTATCTAATCTATGGACAATAAAAGGCTTCGAATTTTCAAAGTATTTTGAACTTTTTAATATGTCTATAATATTTTTAAATGATTTTGTGCCAGATTGAACTGGTATACCAGTTGGTTTGTTAATTACTATAAAATTTTCATTATCTTCTATTATGTAATCATCATATGTGCCTATTTCTTTTTTTTTAGGTAAATATTTAATCTTTTCTTTTTTATCCACTGGTTTTAATTTAGAAATATCATAAATCTCAATCAAATCACCTTTCTGAAGTCTATAAGATGATTTAGCTTTTTTTTTATTAACTTTAATTTTATTTTGTCGTAGTATTTTTTCTAATAAAGAGTGTGGTAAGTTTATTATTTCATTTTTAAACCATTTGTCTAGACGTGAGTCATTATAATCATCGTCAACAATATATGATTTAGGCATGAAAGCTTAATTTATTTACTTGCTACTTTTGGCTCTGGCTGGACTTCTTTTTTTTTATCTTTTTTTTCATTTTTTTTTGGCTTATCGACTTTTTTTGCCTCAGGATTTCGATCAACTAATTCAATAACAGCCATGGGTGCATCGTCACCTGTTCTAAAGCCAGCTTTTAAAACTCTTGAATATCCACCTTTTCTTGAGCTATATCTTTTTGACAACTCATCAAAAACTTTTGTTACTGATTTTTTATCTTGAAGTTTCGAAAATAATCTTTTTTTGTTACTTAAACTCTTATCCTTACCTATTGTAATAACTTTATCTATTTGTGGTTTTAGTTCTTTTGCTTTTGGTAGAGTGGTGATTATTTGTTCGTATTTAATTAACGAGTTAAGCATATTCTTAAATAAAGCTTTTCTATGCTCACTTGTTTTATTAAGCTTTCTATACCCAAGGCCGTGTCTCATTAGTAGTTATTTTCCTCTAATTTCTTCGAAAGTTCAGCTATATTATCAGGAGGCCAATTAGGTATTTCCATTCCTAAATACAGTGACATTGTATTTAAGACTTCTTTTATTTCGTTTAAAGACTTTCTTCCGAAATTAGGTGTTCTTAACATTTCTGGTTCAGTCTTTTGAACTAAATCACCAATATAAATTATATTATCGTTTTTTAAGCAGTTCATAGATCTTACTGAAAGTTCGAGTTCTTCCACTCTCTTTAATAAGTTTCTATTGAACTCAGGTTCTGATGATTTTACTTCTTTGACCACCTCTTGTGGATCTTCAAAGTTTACAAACATGGATAATTGATCTTGAAAAATTCTAGCTGAATAAGCTATAGCATCTTCTGCATCCACTGTTCCGTTTGTTTCTACTGTCATCAAAAGTTTATCGTAGTCTAAAGCACTACCGGCTCGAGTGTTCTCTACTGAGAATGAAACTTTTTTAACTGGGCTGAACAATGAGTCTATTGAAATTAAACCTAAGGGGCTATCTTCAGTTTTATTTTTTGGGGCTTGAATATAACCTTTTCCAGTACTTACCATTAGCTCCATATGAAAGTTAGTTTTTTCATCTAAGTTACAAATTGTTTGTTCTGGATTTAGTATCTCAATTTCAGGCACTAAAGTAATATCTTTGGCTTTCACTTCTTTTGGTCCTTTAATATCTAGGATAATTTTTTTTGGATTTGAAGATGAGGATTTAATTGCTAAATTTTTAACATTAAGAACTATATCGGTTACGTCTTCTCTTACACCTTTAATTGAAGAAAATTCATGTAATACCCCGTCTATTTGTATTGCAGTGACAGCTGCTCCTTGAATTGATGAAAGAAGTATTCTTCTTAATGAATTGCCAATAGTTTGACCAAAACCTTTTTCTAGAGGTTCAGCAACAACTTTTGCAATTGTTCTGTCTTCATTGCTATTAATTTCAAGTTTATTTGGTTTTATAAGTGCTTTCCAATTTTTATCAATAATATTTGTAGTTGATTGCATTTATACTCTCCTTCTTTTTGGTGGACGAGCACCATTATGTGGCATTGGTGTTGTATCTCTAATTGTCAAAATTTTAAATCCTCGTGATTGTAAAGATCTCAATGCAGTCTCTCTACCTGAGCCTGGACCTTTTACTTGAACTGTTAAAGTTCTAAGACCTTGTTCGTAAGCTTTTTCTCCAGCATCATCAGCTGCGACTTGAGCAGCGTAAGGCGTAGATTTTCTAGAACCTTTAAAACCCTTTGAACCTGCGGATGACCAAGAAACAACATTGCCATTCTCATCAGCTATAGTTACTATTGTGTTATTAAATGTTGAATTTACGTATGCTATTCCTGAAGTTATATTTTTTTTAATTTTTTTTTTCTTTTTAATTACTGGAGATTTCTTAGCATCAACTTTTTTAAGCTCATTTTTATTATCGTTTTTATCACTTTTTTTATTCATAAATAATTATTTCTTTAGTGGTGTAAGTTTTTTTCCTGCAATTGCTATTGCTTTTCCTTTTCTTGTTCGAGCGTTACATTGTGTCCTTTGACCTCTTACTGGTAATTTTTTTTTATGTCTTGAACCTCTATAACAGGCTAAATCCACAAGTCTTTTGATATTTATTGATACTTCTCTTCTTAAATCACCTTCGACCTTATGATTAGCGTCAATAAATTCTCTTATTTTTAAAACTTGTTCTTCTGATAATTCATTTACTCTTTTAGACTCTGGTATATCTAACTTTTTACAAATCTTCTTTGAAGAATGTAAACCAATTCCATGAATGTAGGTTAATG
>CACNAY010000031.1 GCA_902618555.1 uncultured Pelagibacteraceae bacterium | reverse complement strand
GATCTTTCTAAAGCTGTAATTAAAGTTTTTGTGGATCTTCATAAAAACAAGCTTATTTACAAGGATAAAAAATTAGTCAACTGGGATACTAAACTTCAAACTGCTATTTCTGACCTGGAAGTAAACCAAAAAGATGTTCAATCTCAATTGTATTACATTGATTATATGATAGAGAACTCAGATCAAAAAATAACTATCGCCACCACTAGACCAGAAACAATGATGGGAGATACCGCGGTTGCTGTAAATCCAAAGGACGATAGATATATAAATTTAGTTGGAAAAAATGTTCTTATTCCAATTGTTAATAGGACTGTCAAAATTATTTATGACAATTATGCTGATCCGAAACAAGGTTCAGGAGCAGTAAAAATTACACCAGCACATGATTTCAATGATTATGAGGTAGGCAAGAGAAATAATTTAGAAATAATAAATATTTTTGAAGAAAATGGTAAAATAAACAAAAATGGGATTAAAGAGTTTCATGGTTTAGACAGATTTGAAGCAAGAAAACTTATTATTAAAAAATTAAAGGACAAAGGTTGTCTTGTAAAAATCGAAAATATTAAAAATAAAGTTCCATATGGAGATAGATCAAATACTATAATCGAACCTCTCTTAACAGAACAATGGTTTGTTGATGCCAAAAAATTATCAAAAAAACCAATTAAGATAGTTAAAGAGGGTAAAACTACTTTTTTTCCAAGCAACTGGTCAAAAACATTTTTTCAATGGATGAATAATATTGAGCCTTGGTGTATATCCCGGCAGATTTGGTGGGGTCATAGAATACCTGCTTGGTATGATGAAAATGGAAATATTTTTGTAGCTGAAAGTGAAAAAGATGCAGTAAAACTAGCAAAGAAAAAAAATAAAAATAAAAAATTTAAATTAAGACAAGAAACAGATGTTTTAGATACTTGGTTTTCATCAGCACTATGGCCTTTTGCGACTCTTGGATGGCCAAACAAAACTGAAGAACTTAATAAATTTTATCCAACTTCAGTTCTTGTTACTGGTTTTGATATAATTTTCTTTTGGGTAGCAAGGATGTTGATGATGGGAAATCACTTTAGAAAAAATACGCCTTTTCGTAAAGTGTATGTTCATGCCTTAGTAAGAGATGAAAAGGGGCAGAAAATGTCAAAGTCAAAAGGCAATGTGATCGATCCATTAGATTTAATAAATGAATATGGAGCAGATAGTTTAAGGTTTACTTTAATCTCGATGGCTTCTCCAGGACGAGATGTAAAATTATCAAAAGATAGAGTTACTGGAAATAGAAACTTTATAACAAAAATTTGGAGCGCAAATAATTTTTTAAAACTTAATAATTGTAAATTAGACAAAAAGATAAATCTGACCTCTATTAAACTTCCAATAAACCATTGGATTTACAACGAATTTATAAAAACACAAAATTTAATCACAAAAAACATTGAAATATTTAGGTTCGATGAAGCTGCTAAGTATGCATATCAATTTGTTTGGCATTCTTATTGCGATTGGTATTTAGAGTTCTTAAAACCTATTTTTAATTTAAAAAATAAAAATGAAATTAAAGAAGCTAAAGCTTTCTCATCATTTATGATGGCAAATATTCTTAGAATTCTTCATCCTTTTATCCCTTTTTTTACTGAGAACTTGTGGTCTTTAAATGCTTATAAAAAAATTTTCAATAATTATTTAATAAGTTCCAGTTGGCCGGATTTTAAAATGATTAATAAATTCAGCAAAAATCAAAATAATATAAATGATTTAATTGAAATAATTTCTAACATTAGATCTACTAAAGCAGAGTTAAAAATTACGCCAAAATTATATTGTGACATATTTTTTGATGATAAATCAGAAAAATTAAAGAAATTGGTAAATAAAAATATACATTTGATAAAACAGGTTGGTAGAGTAAATAATGTTCTTACAACAAAGATTAGAGATAAAAATTCCATAGATATCTTAGTTCTCAAGGAAAAACTTTCATTAAATTTTAATGAGGATGTAAATTTAGGATCTCAAAAAGAGAGAATTTTACAAAAAATTGAGACCATTAATAAACAAATAACCATTTTAAATAATAAGCTTAAAAACAAGGCTTATGTGACAAATGCACCTAAAGAAATAGTACAAAATGATAAAAATTTAGTTAAAGAATTAACTATTGAAGATGAAAAATTAAGAAGTATTGTATCTAGTATTAATTAAATGTCTAAAATTGATAAAAAAAAACTACCAAGTCGTCATACTTCTTTAGGCCCAGATAGAGCGCCTCATAGATCATTTTATTATGCAATGGGCGAAACTGAACAGGATGTAGCGAAGCCATTTGTAGGAGTAGTATCCACTTGGAACGAAGCTGCACCTTGTAATACAGCTTTAATGCGACAGGCACAGTCAGTTAAAAAAGGAGTTAAACAATCAGGTGGAACGCCAAGAGAATTTTGCACGATAACCGTTACAGATGGTATTGCCATGGGTCATGAAGGAATGAAATCATCCTTAATTTCAAGGGAAGTAATAGCTGACTCAGCAGAACTTACAGTGAGAGGACACTGTTATGATGCACTAGTTGGCATTGCGGGATGCGATAAATCATTGCCAGGTTTAATGATGTCCATGTTAAGATTAAATGTTCCTAGCGTATTTATCTATGGAGGCTCGATTTTACCTGGAAAATTTAAAGGGAAAGATGTCACCGTTGTAGATGTGTTTGAAGCAGTAGGCAAACATTCCTCTGGAAAAATGTCATCTGAAGAATTAAGAGAATTAGAATTAGTAGCTTGTCCAAGTGCTGGGGCTTGTGGAGGTCAATTTACAGCAAACACAATGGCGTGTGTATCGGAGGCGATAGGATTGGCTTTACCTTATTCAGCAGGCACGCCTGCCCCTTATGAGGAAAGAGATAAATATGCTTATGAAAGTGGTCAAGCGGTAATGAATTTATTGGAAAAAAAAATTAAACCAAGAGAAATAGTTACAAAAAAATCTTTAGAAAACGCAGCAACAATTGTGGCTGCAACTGGAGGCTCCACTAATGCAGCGCTTCATTTACCTGCACTAGCTAATGAGATAGGAGTAAAATTTGATTTAATGGACGTTGCAAAAATATTTAAAAAAACTCCTTATCTTGCTGATTTAAAACCTGGAGGAAAATACGTTGCAAAAGATATGTGGGAAGCTGGCGGCGTTCCTATGTTATTAAAAACTTTATATGATGGAGGATATATTCATGGCGAATGCATGACAGTTACTGGTAAAACTATGAAAGAAAATTTGGCCAATATTAAGTTTAATGCTAATCAAAAAGTTTTAAGAGAATACAATAATCCACTTTCTCCAGATGGTGGAGTTGTTGGATTAAAAGGTAATTTAGCTCCAGATGGAGCAATCGTAAAAATTGCTGGATTAAAAAAATTACAATTTACAGGTAAAGCTAGATGTTTTGATAATGAAGAAGATGCAATGAAAGCAGTACAAACAAAAAAATATAAGGACGGTGATGTAATAATAATCAGATACGAAGGTCCAAAAGGCGGACCAGGAATGAGGGAAATGCTTTCAACAACTGGAGCTATTTACGGACAAGGCAAAGGTGAAAAAGTTGCACTTATAACTGATGGAAGGTTTTCAGGAGCTACTAGAGGATTCTGTGTTGGTCACGTTGGTCCAGAGGCCGCAATGGGCGGGCCAATCGCACTTCTTAAAAATGGAGATGTAATAGATATAGACGCAAAAAAAGGGATAATTAATGTAAGGTTAACTAGCGCACAATTAAAAGCTAGAAGAAAAAAATGGAGAGAAAAAAAATCAAGTTTTGGATCGGGAACGATTTGGAAATATGCTCAAACAGTAGGACCTGCTTATCTGGGCGCACCAACACATCCAGGTAAGAAAAAAGAAGTTAAAGATTATTCTAAAATTTAATGAAAATACGTCCAGTAATTTTATGTGGTGGTTCTGGCACAAGACTCTGGTCTGATAAAAAACACCATCAACCAAAGCAATTTATCGATTTTGGAAATTGGACGCTATTCGGAAAAACTCTAGAGAGAATAAAAAATTCTATATTTGATTATCCAATAATTAGTACTAATAAAAAATATATAAGAGAAATTAAAAAACATTTAAGATTAAAAGGTTT
>CACNAY010000030.1 GCA_902618555.1 uncultured Pelagibacteraceae bacterium | reverse complement strand
TTTATTAATAGGTCTAAATCTATTTTACAGGAAAGATTTTATGACTCATCTGCTATAAAAGATGAAATTTTTCACCAATACAACGGTAAATTAAGTTGTTTATTACAAAAAAATTTATTTCAAATAAATGGACCAGGTATGTTTACTTGCGCAGATATACTATTTTCCTTAGGTTCAAAAAGTTACCCTTATCTAAAAAATTTTGACTGTAAAATAAAAAAAATTATTCCTGTTGGCTCTCTTTTTATGGAAAGTGATTTTTTTAATTATCCCAATATAAAAAGATTAAATGGAAAAAAGTTTTCATATGATATTCTTATATTTGCTAGCTCCCATACTAGAAATTTTCATTCAGGGTATGATAACTATTATTTTGAATATTACGAGCATTTCGAATGGATTAAAAAAATTGCACTTAAATACCCTGAATTGAATATAGCTATTAAACACAAAAAAAATTTTAATGATATGAAAGAGATTTCAATTTTTAAAGGTGTTAAAAATATTAAATATATCGTGGATCAATCTAAAGATTATTCAGACAGTTATGTTTTGGGGTCTAAAGCAAAATCATTATTTACTTGGAGTTCTACTTTAGGATTTGAATTAATGAGTCTAAAAAAGAATTGTTTTTTTTTGGATCCTAAAAATTCTAATCATTCCTTTTTGCCCAATAATAAAACGAACAATTTAATTAGAATTACAAATTTTAAAAAATTTGAAAATATTTTTAAAAAAAACTTAAATAATAAAAACGTAAATTTGATTAAAAATTATGACAATTATTGTTTTGATAGTCGTAGAACTTCAGAAAATATTATTAATTACTTAGATAACATTAATTGACTTATTTTTATTAGATGTTAATAGATATGTTTATGGATAAAATAGCTAAATATGAATGTGTTGAAGCTCTTAAAAAAAACGGTAGCCCGATAGTTATTGTTTCTCTTGTAGAAGAGTCAGAAGCAGTTTTAAATGCTTGCAGAGAGGCAGGCATTCAAGTTTCAGCTTTTTGTGATAATGAAAGTAGAAAAACTAAAAGAGATTTTTGTGGTTTGAAAGTTTTTCACACACCCGCTTTAAAAAAATATCTTCCAGAAGCAAGGTTTATAATTGCACACCATAATATCAAAGATTGCGCCAGACAGTTGCATGAACTAGGATATAATGAAATTTATTCGTCATTAGAACTACTTAAAAATTATAATGTAACAAAATATAAACACCGTGTTACCCAACCTTATATGGCATCAAAAATTTTGACATCTAAAGCAACTCACGATTTATACTTCGATGGGTCAAAAACATTTTTGAGAAGTATTGATGTTATGATTACTACAAAATGTTCAATGAATTGCAAAAATTGCTGTAATCTTATGCAGTATTATGTTGATGCAAAAAATACTGATGAAAAAATTATTGAGGCTGTGGAATTATTAACTGAGAATGTAGATTACATAGGTGAATTTAGAATTATAGGCGGTGAACCGCTTATGAATAAAAACTGGGCAGAAATTATTAACGGTATTACAAAAAAAGATTCTAATAGAAAAATACTTGTTTATACGAACGCTACAATAAGCCCAAAAGATGAGCAGTTAGAATCATTTAAAAACAAAAACGTAAATTTTTATATTACTGACTATGGAAAATTATCTAAGAATGCAGATAAAATGGAAGAAAAGTTAAAACATCATAATATTGGTTACATGAGAAAACCGGCTGATAACTGGGTTGATTGTAGTAACGTTAGACAACACAATCGATCTGTCTCAAGATTAAAACAAGTTTTTAAAGAGTGTTGTGCAAAAAAGTTTTACACTTTATTAAATGGTAAACTCTACACATGTCCTTTTATTGCAAATGCAGCAAATTTAAAAGCGATACCCGATAATAAAGCAGATTACGTAGATCTATTTTCAGAAAAACAAAATTTAAAAAATAAAATTAAAAGACTTATTAATATGGAAAATTTTTTTCCTGCTTGTGATTTCTGCGACGGAAGACCAAACGACCCTACAACTGCACTAGAATATGCGGGCGAGGGACTAATTAAAGCAGCAGAACAAACTTCAGAGAGATTACCTTACAGGGAATACGAATAATTTTCATAATTATTTAAAAGTAAATTAAATAAATCAAAAACCTCATAACTTCTAATGAAAGACCAAATTTGTATAAGTGTAATAATACCTGTTTACAATTCAGAAAACCATATAATCAATTGTCTAAATTCTCTACTAGCACAAGATTTTAAAAAAAGATTTGAAATTATTATGATAGATGATGCTTCTAAAGATAGCAGTAGAGAAAAGATTAAAATACAAAATATTCCTTTTCTTAACTTATATTCTCTTCCTTCAAATTCTGGACAATCAGTAGCTCGTAATTTAGGAATTAAAAATGCTAAAGGAAAGTATATTTTTTTCATGGATGCAGACGACTTGATATCTAGCGATACTTTTTCAACACTGTATGAAGTTGCAGAAAAAAATGATTGTGATCTTGTTTTTAGTGATTTTAAAAGAATTGAAAATTTTAAAAATCAAAGAAATAATATTTTTAATTATACAAGTGAAAAATATTTTGACAATAAAGCTATTTTAGAGGCAATGAAAAAAGAACTTTATGATCATAACCCTTTGTTTGGACATTTAGGTCTATTTGGGTGTAACGGAAGATTAATTAAAAGTTCTGTTTTGCAAACTAATAAAATATTATTTAGAGAGGAGTTACGCTATTTAGAAGATAAGACTTTTGGCTGGGATATTTTGGGTTTTGTAAATAAAGCACAATACGTTAGAAAGCAATTATACTCTTATCACGTATATCCTAATGTAAGCACAGCAGTTATTGACGGAGTAAATCGCGGATTTCCTATAAATAATTTTGAATTGGTAAAAGATCATATAGAAAAAAGTTTAAGACAACGTGGACTAAATGAAAATGAAGTTAAAAAATGTGGTGATCAAAGTTTAATATTTTTTATAATTACGCTTCTCGTTTCTTATAGCAGGTGCATGGTATTAGGAAAAGTTGAAAAGGCAAAAGGAAAATTTTGTCGTAGAAAAATTATAAAAGAAATAATTAATAACAATTCAATTACAAAAGCTGCAGGTAGTTATTCTATTTCAAAACAAGAGAGTTTTTGGATACCGAAAGCAATTTTTTTACGATCACAATTTTTCTTAGAATTTGCTTGCGATAGAAGGGCAAATGAAACAATTAAAATGAGAAGAAAAGGTAAATCATAAGCTTGAATAGTTATTGTTCTTGTATAAACATATATTCTGAATGTTAAATAAAAATAAATCTTCTTTATTAAAACATAATAACCAATTAAAGAATCTTATAAATAATAAATTAATTAAAAATAAAAACTTAGATATAAAAAAAAAGATTCAATTTTTAAAAAATAACTTTTTAGATTCAGGGCAAAAATATATAATATTAAAAAATTTTAGTAGTGATAAAAATAAAATAATCAAATTTTCTAGTTTTTTTGGAAAAATTTTAGCGCAAAATATAACTGGAAAAAAATATTTAATAGTTAAGCCTAGTATTAAAAAACTCAAATATAAAAGTGTTAAAAAAATAAGAGAAAATTTGAGATATCATCAAACAAATTTAGGTGGCTCGATTCATTCAGATGGGCCCCAACTATCAGTTCCACCTAAGTATGTAATTATGGGATGCCTCCATCAAGCTCAAAAAGGAGGATCTTCGATACTAGTTGCGATGGATAAAATTTATAATTTTTTAAAAAGAAAAAATCCTAAAATTTTAAATATCTTACAAAAAGAATTTTTTTTTGAAAGAAGAGGATTTGGAAATAAAATTTTTTCTAAGCCGATATTCAAAAAAAAAAAAAACAAAATTACTTTCAGATATTTGAGAGAGTACATTGAAGCTGGACATAAAATAAAAAATAAAATTTTAGATAAAAAGAGAATTAATGCTTTAAATACTTTAGACAGTTTAATGATGCAAAAAAAGTTTCAAGAGAGATACAGAATGTCAAAAGGCGATTTAATTATTCTAAATAATGATACAATGGCACATGGAAGATCAGGATTTACATTAGGGAAAAACATAAAAAAAAGAAGTCTTATTAGGCTATGGACTAGATGAAGAATTTAAAAAACTGTAGTATCTTAGTTTTAGCTGCAGGCAAGGGTAGAAGGTTAAAAAATCTCGGTAAAAAAAAACCAAAAAGTCTAATTAAGATAAATAATAAAACTTTGCTTGAGATTTTAATTGATAACT
>CACNAY010000029.1 GCA_902618555.1 uncultured Pelagibacteraceae bacterium | reverse complement strand
TTTAAAGATATTTTATTTTTTAAAATTTTTTTTAGAAATTTAAATGACTCTTTTGTTTTTCGTGACAAATTTCTTTTTAGATACACTTTATTATGCAATCTTTCAAAATTCATATTTTAATCTTTCATTAAGGGTCGTTCTGTTGCCAGGTGACCCGAAATTGTAACATTTTTCCTTATTATACGCTATTTGCAATTGTTAAAAATCTAAAACTTTGATGAAAATTTCGACAGAGGATCGGCAAGATTTATGCTAGTTTCATAGACCATGAAAAAACTTTTAGGGATAGCAGTTTTAGGTTTCTTACTTACAAATTGTACTGTTAAATATAATGTGGTTGGTAAGTACGAGGAATTCAACGAAGTATTCATCGGCACTGTTAATAGTGATTTAATGACTGGTACTGCCGTTATAGAAGTCGAGACTGTTCCCTCAAAAATGAAATGTAATGGTAATTCTAGAATCACATTTATACCTGCCTCAAACTATTTTATTCCAGGATACTGCACGGGTCAGAAAGGTGTAGCCACTTTAATGTGTTCGTTAACAGGAAGAGTTGAAGGAACATTTACAGCAACTTCCTGCACCAAAGGTTACGGAACTGGTTATGATAAAAAGGGTAGGATGTTTGCTTTTACATTCGGACTTAAAGAGGAGGAAGCAAAAGTTGAAATTGCAAAATTAATGGAGCAATCAAAAAGCAAACCAAAGCTTCCAATTTATGAGCCAGAGAAAGTTAGAAAGAAAAAAGGTTACAGCACAGGGACTGGATTTTTTATTTCAAATGACGGACATATGATTACAAACTATCACGTTATAAGAAATGCTAAATCCGTGAAGGTTTCAATTGAAGGCAAAGAAATAGATGCAGAAGTAATCTCTCAAGATAAGGCAAATGATATAGCGATAATTAAAGTTGATACTCCAGTTAAAAATTCAATACCAATAATTAAATCAAATAAAACCGATGTAGGAGAAGAGGTATTTACTTTAGGATATCCATTGGTGGACGTGCAAGGAAAAGAACTTAAAGCTACTTTTGGTCGAGTCAATTCAATGTCAGGTTTACAAGATGATATTAGATTAATGCAAGTTGATGTTCCAATCCAACCAGGTAATTCTGGTGGTCCACTTATAAATTCTAAAGGGGAAGTTATTGGAATAGTTACTGCAACTTTAGACTCGATAGTTACTTTGTACAAAAAAGGTGTCTTACCTCAAAATGTTAACTTTGCAGTTAAATCTGATTACGCTTTTCCAATTATTAGCAATATTACCTCTGAAGGAAAATCAGGTAGCAAAAAAGATTTCTCCGAGTGGGTAAAAAAATATAGAGATAGCGTAAAAATGGTTATAGCTAGATAAATCTTAATCGCTGTTCCAAGTAAATAAATCAGCATCAAAAGGTATGTTTCTAAATTTAAGTAAGATTTTATATTTTTCTAATCTTTCTTCCTTCTTAAATTTTTTTAAGTAATTGAGTATTTGATCATAAGTCAAACTCTTTAAGTATCTCTTTTTAACATCAACATACTCTTCATAATCCATACCACATATAGAGAATTTTTTTTTAGGATCTATATGTTCGGCATAACTAATTGTGTCTTCAGTTTCGCTAAGGACATCATAAAAACGAGCGATTTGATTATCTCTTTCAAAGAGAATATCTCTTCTGAAATCAAATAGCTCTTGTTGTTGCATATTTTGGAGTTATTAAAGTTTTGAAAGTTAACTTTAACAAATTAAATATTATTAATTAAAAATGTCAGAATTAAGGGGCGTTCTGTTGCCAGGTGCCCCAAGACCCCGTTACTTAATTAACAAAGTTAATTAAGCTGCAAGTGCAAATTTTTGATTTGCATTTATAAATTAGCCCGTTACGTCGGAACCATCTCGAACGAAAAAATAGCCTTTAGACACCCGTCGATCCTAATTCACCCCCGTAAGTTGTAAATGGTGGAGGTGGTGGGTACTGCCCCCACGTCCGTGATGTTTATTACGAAATTCGTTTATCGTCATAGTTGGAAAACCAACACTATTAATATAAAACTCTTTTAAATAGATTCAATAATTAAATCATTATGAAACTTACTAAAGAACAAAAGCAAGAAATTGCAGATCAACAAGCTCAAAAAAATCAGACTAAAAGAGTAACTTCTCAAGAGTTAGAAAAAATACTTTATGAAGCCCTCCCAGTTTTAGACCATGGTTTTGTCAGAGTTATAGATTATATGGGAGATGATAGTTCTATAGTTCAATCTGCTAGAGTTTCATACGGAAAAGGAACAAAAAAAGTTTCAACAGATGAGGGTTTAATAAAATATTTAATGAGGCATTGGCACTCAACGCCATTTGAAATGTGTGAAATAAAATATCATGTTAAACTTCCAATTTTTATTGCCCGACAATGGATTAGGCATAGAACTGCAAATGTAAATGAGTATTCAGCAAGATACTCTATTTTAGATAAAGAATTTTATATTCCATCCAAAGATCAATTATCAGCTCAATCAACTTCAAATAGACAAGGTAGAGGAGATTTAATAACAGGTAAACAAGCTGATGAAGTTCTTAAAATTTTAAAAGATGACGCCACTAGGACTTATGATAACTATGAAAAAATGCTCAATGAAAGATATGACGGCACTACTATAGACGAAAGTAAATCTGGATTAGCAAGAGAACTTGCTAGAATGAATTTAACTTTAAATTCTTACACCCAATGGTATTGGAAAACAGATTTACTTAATTTGTTAAACTTTCTATTTTTGAGAGCTGATAGTCATGCGCAATATGAAATAAGAGTGTACGCTGAAACTATGCTTGATACAGTAAAGAAATGGGTTCCTATAACGCATGCAGCATTTTTAGATTATAGAGTAGGCGCTGTTCACGTTTCAGCTAAGGGAAAAAAAGTTATACAACAAATGGCAAAAGGTAAAAAGGTATCCCATGAAAGTTCAGGTTTATCAAAAAGAGAGTGGAATGAGCTGATGATGTCTTTTGGTTTTATTGAAAAGATTGTTTAATTTTCTCAGCAATACTTTGAAATAATTTAGAAATTTCGTGATCTGACTTTGAATAAGTTAACGGTTCTCCATAATCAGCGGATTTTCTTAAATCTTGATTTAAAGGTAAGTATCCTAAGAATTCTTTGTTAAATTCTTTAGCAGTTTTTTTTACACCACCCTCACCAAAAATTTTATACTCTTTTCCATCGTCACTTTTAAATACGCTCATATTATCTATAAGTCCTAAAATTTTTACTCCAGTTTTTTCGAACATCTGAATCCCTCTTTTCACGTCTAACAAAGCGAGATCTTGAGGTGTGGAAACTATTATTGCTCCATCTATTTTTACCTCTTGTACAAAAGTTAATTGAGTATCACCTGTTCCTGGAGGCATATCTATTATTATTATATCTCTATCTTTCCATAAAACTTTTTGAGTCATTGTTTTAATTGCACTAATTACCATTGGACCTCTCCACATCATTGGAGTTTGATCATCAATTAATAAACCCATGGACATGCATTGAGCCCCAAATTTTTCTACAGGAATAATCGACTTATTATCTTCACTTTTAGGTTTTTCCTTTAAATTCAAAAGTTTGGGCAAAGACGGTCCGTAAACATCTGCATCAAGTATCCCAATTTTAAATCCCAATTTTTGTAATGCGAAAGCGAGATTGACAGCTATTGTAGATTTACCAACTCCTCCTTTTGCGCTCGAAACAAGAACAGTATATTTTGTTCCTTTAATTGGAGTTTTATTGAATTGTTTTGGCGGTGGTTTTTGGGTCATGTTTCAATTTTATCAATTGTTTTAGACATTATAGCGCTCCTTCTTAACTTGTTTTTGGGAGAAAAGTCACTATATAAAGTGTCATGAGTTTCAAAGACAAGATTTTAAACAATCAATCACCTTGGGGATCGCCTCCAGGGGGTGAAGGTGGACGAGGTTCGCCAGGTGGCAATGGATCGGGTAGTAGACAAGATCCACCAAGTATCGACGATGTAATTAAAAATTTCCAAAAAACTATAAATAAATTTTCTGGTGGAAGGTCCGGAGGATCTAGACCTATTGTTATTGGTTTAATTATAGTAGCTTTGCTGTATGTAGCAAGTGGCCTTTACAGAGTATTACCTGATGAACAAGGAGTTGTTTTAAGATTTGGTAAATACGTGAATACAACTCAACCAGGATTACATTATCATTTCCCAACACCTTTCGAGAGAGTATTAACTCCTAAAGTAACAAAGGTTAATAGAGTGGATGTTGGTTTTAGACCAGCGAGTGATAGCGGAAGATCATCTGGTGTAGGAAACGTTCCTGAGGAAAGTCTTATGTTAACTGGAGATGAAAATATCGTAGATATAAATTACTCCGTTTTTTGGGTAATTAAAGATGCTCAAAAGTTTTTATTTAATATTCAAAGTCCAGTTGAAACAGTTAAAGCTGCATCCGAGACTGCGATGAGAGAAGTGATAGCAAAAAATAGAATTCAAAATATTTTAACTGAGGGTAGATCTAAAATTGAGGTAGAAGTCCAAGAGATAGCTCAGTTAATTTTAGATGAATACGGTTCAGGAATTCAATTAACTCAAGTTCAAACACAACAAGCAGACCCACCTGAGCAAGTTATAGATGCATTTAGAGATGTACAGGCTGCTAGAGCAGATAGAGAAAGATCTAAAAACGAAGCCGAGGCTTATGCTAACGACGTTATTCCAAGAGCACGAGGTGAAGCAGAACAAGTTTTACAACAAGCTGAAGCATATAAGAAAGAAGTTGTTGCAAAAGCTGAAGGTGAAGCTAGTAGATTTTTAGCAATTTATAATGAATATAAAGATGCAAAACAAGTTACTCAAGAAAGAATGTATTTAGAAACAATGGAGAAAGTTTTAGCAGATATCGATAAAGTAATCATAGATAAAGAGTCTGGTTCAGGAGTTGTCCCTTATCTTCCATTACCTGAATTAAAAAAAGGGAGCAATAATTAATGAGAGGGGTTAAATTTATAGTTCCGGCAATAATTTTAATTGGTGTAGTAATTTTCCAATCTTTATTTATTGTACAAGAAATTAGCCAAGCAATTGTTCTTCAATTTGGTGATCCTAAAAAAATTGTTACTAAGGCTGGATTAA
>CACNAY010000028.1 GCA_902618555.1 uncultured Pelagibacteraceae bacterium | reverse complement strand
GTAATTCCAATTTGGAAAATATCTGGTCTTTTCAAAAGAATAAAATCCAAAAAAGATTTAGAAAACTTCATTCAAGAAAGATCTGCCCATGTTTCACAAACAACTCTATACGGTTACTTAAAAACAAGAATCGGAGTTAAGTATATTGCTATGATGGAGGATGAAGTTTTTCTAAAATCCATCAATATTGCAAAATGGAATATTTATGTGGTTGCATTAGCAGACTGTGCTTTTTACGTTTTCTCCTATCTTATTTCAGAAAAAAATTTAAAAGAGAATGATTGTAAAGAAATCTTTCTAAATATTTTAGAGAATGAAAAGAAAAATGGTTTAAGTGATGAAATATTTGACAGAGGTAAAAAAAATTTTTTAGAAAGGATAAATAAAGTAAACTTTTCAAATTATCATTTAAATGATCCATTTAAAGAGAGCGGTCAAGCATTGTACTACTGGTCTCCTATTGCAGATGAGTTAAAATCACTTGATAAAAAAATAGTCTTGAACTCTATTCATTTAAAATGGGGATTGATAAAAGACGAATTCAAAAAATTAACAAAAGATTTAAAATTTAATTAACCTTTATTTTGCCTGTTTTCTACTAAAGATGTAACAACGCTTGGGTCGGCAAGAGTAGTAGTGTCTCCTAAATTATCTGGCTCATTGGCAGCTATTTTTCTTAAAATTCTTCTCATAATTTTTCCAGATCTTGTTTTTGGTAATCCAGGTGCAAATTGAATAACATCTGGTGTAGCAATTGGACCGATTTGTTTTCTAACCCAAAGTTTTAGATCTCTCTCTAAATCTCCTGTTGGGTTTTCACCAGCGTTTAAAGTAACATAACAATATAACCCGTTACCTTTTATGCTATGCGGAAATCCAACCACAGCAGCCTCAGCCACTTTTGGATGCGCTACAAATGCACTTTCAATTTCAGCTGTTCCAAGGTTATGGCCTGATACAATAATTACATCATCTACTCTTCCAGTAATCCAATAATATCCATCTTTATCTCTTCTGCATCCGTCCCCAGTAAAATATTTTCCATCAAATTGTGAAAAATAAGTATCTATAAATCTTTGATGATCTCCATAAACTGTTCGCATTTGGCCTGGCCAAGAAGAAGCCATGCAAAGTCTTCCCTTTCCTTCTCCTTTTACAGTTTTACCATCTTTATCAACTAAAACTGGTTTAATTCCGTAAAAAGGTTTAGTTGCTGAACCCGGCTTTAAATCTATGGCACCAGGTTGAGGTGCAATTAAAATTCCTCCAGTTTCTGTTTGCCACCAAGTATCAACAATTGGACATCTAGAGTCCCCAACTGTTTTGTAATACCACATCCAAGCCTCTGGATTTATGGGCTCTCCAACAGTTCCTAATAATTTTAGCGTTTTTCTACTTGTTTTTTTTACAGGTTTATCTCCTTCTCGCATCAAAGCTCTTATTGCTGTTGGAGCAGTATAAAAAATATTTACTTTATATTTATCTACTATTTGCCACCATCTGGAGCTATCTGGATAATTTGGAACTCCTTCAAACATAATAGTTGTTGCTCCATTAGAGAGCGGCCCATAAATAATATAACTATGACCTGTTACCCAACCAATGTCAGCTGTGCACCAATAAATATCATTAGCCTTATAATCGAAAATATACTGATGGGTCATTGAAGCATAAACCATGTATCCACCCGTAGTGTGTAGAACACCTTTAGGTTTTCCAGTTGAACCAGAAGTATATAGAATAAATAAAGGATCTTCCGCGTTCATTTCCTCTGGCTCGCATTTTGATGGTACTGATGAAATTAGCTCTTTATATGAAACATCTCTTTCATTATTCCAATCAACCTGATTTCCAGTTCTTTCAACAACTACACATTTTTTTACTCCAGGACATTGATCTAAGGCCTCATCAGCAATTTTTTTTAATGGAATTATTTTTCCACCTCTAACTCCTTCATCTGCAGTTATTAAATATTCGGACTCGCAATCAGTAATTCTAGTAGCTATCGAGTCAGGCGAAAAACCACCAAAAATAATTGAATGAACAGCACCAATTCTCGCACATGCCAACATTATGTAAGCTAATTCGGGAATCATAGTAAGATAAATTGTAACTCTATCCCCTTTTTGTATACCTAAACTTTTTAGACCATTTGCAGCTTTACACACGTTTTGATGCAATTCTTTGTAAGAAATTTTCTTTGTATCAGCTGGATCATCGCCGACCCAAATGATTGCTGTTTTGCTTGGATTTTTTTTTAAATGTCTATCTATACAATTCACTGAAGCATTTAAAGTTCCATCATAATACCACTTTATTTTAACTTCATCTTTGCTGTACTTAACATCTTTAATTTTTGTATACTTTTTCATCCAAGTTATTCTTTTTCCTTCTTTAGCCCAAAATTTGTCGTTTTCTTTAATCGACATCTTATATTTCTTTTTATACTTAGATTCGTTTACATAGGCATGATTTGCCCAACTGTCTGAGACTTTTATAATTGAATTACCATCACTGTCTTTTGAAAATGTAGGAGCTTTAAAATTAATTCGTCTAACCTTTTTAGCTTTTTTTCTAGATTTTTTTCTTTTTTTGGATTTTCTAGTCTTCTTTCTAGATTTGCTAATTTTTCTAGACTTTTTTACTTTTCTAGACTTTTTTGTTTTTGATTTTTTCTTTTTTTTCTTTTTAGCCACAAATACCCCTAAATTTTTTACACTTTACCCATGTTACAAATAATTTTCCAGCTTTTAAAATCTATTGGCATTACTGACAACCTGCTTTGTTTTATCAACGGTAAATGAGAAATTTTCTTGTTTTTTTTAATTTTTTCTAAAGAAATAGCCCTTTTAAATTTACTCACAAACCTAACTTGAACGGCCACAAACCTCTTCTTTTTATCAGTTTTATCGATAAAAGCCGATTTAATTACTTTAACTATACCAACTATTTCTTTTCCAATATTTGAATGGTAGAAAAAACATAAATCACCATTTTTCATTTTTCTCAAATTGTTTGCAGCTTGATAATTTCTAACTCCATCCCAGGTAGCACCTTTTATGCCAGCTTTTATTTGTTGTTCAATTGACCAAACATCAGGCTCAGACTTAAGTAACCAATATTTCATTATAACTTTAAACCTGGCCCCTTCATGTAGGGAGCTTTTTCATCCAAAGGCCATCTAGATTTAGCTTCAACATCTATATTATTTAATAAATTTTTTTTAAATCTTTTTATACCTGCCCAGGCAATCATAGCAGCATTATCACCACAAAATTTTAAATCGGGATAAACAGTTTTAAATCCTATTTCTCTTGAAAGTTTTCTTAAATTTTCTCTTATCGAAATATTAGCTGCCACACCTCCAGCTACAACTAAATTAATATTTGGAGTAATAATTTTTTTTTTAAACATTTCAATTGCAATTTTTGTTTTTTTATAAAGAATTTTGTTTATGGTATTTTGAAAAGATGCTGCAAGATTAAATTTTAATTTTTTATCACCATTTATTTTTTTTGACTCTCTCAAGACTGCAGTTTTAAGTCCAGCAAATGATAAATTGCATCCTGCTCTATTTATTATTGGCTCAGGAAGTTTAAAAAAATTTTTATCTCCCAGTTTTGAGGCCTTTTCAACACTTGGCCCACCTGGATAACCTAGGGCAAGCATTTTTGCAGTTTTATCAAAAGCTTCACCTAAAGCATCATCGATTGTGGTCCCTAATTGTTCATATTCATTTACATCTTTAACAATTAAAAATTGAGAGTGACCTCCAGAAATTAATAAAAGTAAATAAGGGAATTGAATATTATCTTCTATTCCTGGACTTAGAGCATGACCTTCTAAATGATTAACTGCAACGAATGGTTTATTTGAAAATGCAGCAATTGATTTACCTATGTTAAGTCCAACTGTTAAACATACAATTAAACCTGGACCCGCAGTAGCTGCAATACCATCTATCTCATTTAAAGAAACTTTACTCTCTTCTAAAGCAGCTTTGATTATATATTCAATATTTTCTATATGTGCTCTAGCTGCTAATTCAGGCACTACCCCTCCAAATTTTTTATGCTCTGAAATCTGACTTGAAACAATATTTGATAAAACGTCTGCGGTGCCCTTATCATTTTCTCTAATTACAGATGCAGCAGTTTCATCACAGCTGGTTTCAATTCCTAAAAATGTAATCTTTTTTGTCATCTCTTTAAAAAATTAAAATAGTATAAAATACTTCTATCAAATATATAATCAATTAATGACAAAAATTACAATTGGAGCTCGAGGTAGTAAACTTTCATTAGCCTATGTAGCTAAAGTTAAAGAGCTATTAATAAAAAACAATAATGACTTTAAAGAGGAAAATATTAATTTTAAAGCTATAAAAACATCGGGTGATTTGAATTTAAACAAAAACATCTCAGAAATAGGTGGAAAAAATTTATTTTGTAAAGAAATTGAAGAAAGCTTATTAAAAAAAGAAATAGATATTGCTGTACACTCTCTTAAAGATATGGAGGCAAATGAAAATGAAAATCTTTTGATAGGAGCATATTTAAAAAGAAACGATTACCGTGATGTAATAATTAGTGAAAAAATAAAAAGTATTTCTGATTTAAAAGATGGCATAAAAATTGGCTCAAGTTCAAAAAGGAGAGAGCTTCAATTAAAAAAAATTAATAAAAAAATTTCTATAATAAATATTCGTGGAAATATTGATACCAGAATAAATAAAATCAATGAGAACAAATTAGATGGAATCATTCTTGCAGCTGCCGGAGTAAAATCACTTAAACTCGATAAAAAAATTAGCTTAACTTTTGATTGTGATCATATTTTACCAGCGGTGGGACAAGGAATAATTGCAGTACAATGTAGAAAGGAAGATAAAATTAAAAATTTAATAAAAAGAATTAACGATAACACAACTAGTCTTTGCGCAATCGCTGAAAGAAAAATGCTTCAAACCATTGGAGGTGATTGCGATACTGCAATAGGTGGGTTAGCCGAAATTGAAAACCAAAATTTAAAACTTAAAGCTCAGCTTTTCTCAGATAGCGGTCAAGAGAGTTTTGAATATGAACTTACAGGCAGAGAGGTTGACGCTTCTTTTATAGGAAAAAGTGTTGGGGAAAAATTATTAAATCTAGCTGGAGAAAAATTTAAAAAAAAATGAATATTATATTAACAAGACCCTTAATTGAC
>CACNAY010000027.1 GCA_902618555.1 uncultured Pelagibacteraceae bacterium | reverse complement strand
ATTATTTAAAAAACTGTAATAAAAAATCTATGTTACATACAGCTAAGTATATGCACCAGATTTTAAGTTTATCAAATGACGCATATGAGGAAATATTTCAAGAGATAAATGTAGATGGACTAGTTGAAAAAAAAGGGATTATTTATGTCTGGACGAATAAAAACTTAAAAAGCAGAAAACTCGAAATAAAAGTTCGAGATGATCTAGGTGTGAAACAAAAGTTATTAAATCGTGAAGAGATATTAAAATTAGAGCCAAATTTGAACCCAGTATTTGATGCTGGTGTTATATATGAAAACGCTATGCACGCCAGAGATCCTCACGGAATTCTTAAAGAAATTTTTAAATTATATCTCAAAAAAGGTGGTAAATTTATTCAATCGGATATTAAAAGCATAGAACAGAAAACGGTAAATGAAACAATAATTAAATCAGCAAATGATGTTCATAGGTTTGAAAAGTCAGTAATTGCGTCTGGAGCATTTTCAAAAAAATTGACTGATCAACTTGGTGAAAATATTCCCTTAGATACTGAGAGAGGATATCATGTGCATTTTAAAGACAAAGATAAATTAATTTCTAGACCTGTAATTTTTTTAGATAGGGGATTTGGTATGACACCAATGAATCAAGGTTTGAGAGCTGTAGGAACAGTTGAACTAGGAGGATTAAAAAACCCTCCTTCAAAAAAAAGAATTGAATATATTATAAATTGCGCAAAAGAATTATTACCACAACTTGGCAATCATGATGATGAATGGCTCGGGTTTAGACCCACTTTACCAGATTTTTTACCTATTCTCGGCCCCTCACTAAAAAATAAAAATATAATCTACGCATTTGGTCATCAGCATTTAGGCTGGACTTTAGGAGCTGTAACAGGCAAAATTATTTCTGGTTTAGTTGCAGGTGAAAAAACTAATTTAGATTTAACTCCCTACAGCTCTAAAAGATTTAATTAGGATTTCTTTGTCAAAAAATTATATAGCTTATATTTTTCTCACTTTTGCAGCTTTATTTTGGTCAGGAAATTTTATCATTGGTAAATTCGCAACTTTATATGAAGTTCCGCCACTAACCCTAAACTTTTTAAGATGGGTTATGGTATGGTTTATTTTAATTCCTTTCACTTTTAGAGAGATTTTAGCAAAAAAAAACTATATTAAAGAAAATTTTTTTGTAATTGGAATTATGGGAATATTATCAATTAGCACATTTAATTCTGTGGTTTATTTTGCTTTAAATTTTACTCAAGTTATAAATGCAGTTTTAATGTTGGCTGCTATCCCACCCATGATAATAATTTTTTCATCACTTATGAAAATTGAAAAAACAAATATATTTCAAATATCTGGATTGTTCCTGTCAATATTTGGAGTCGCAACAATTATTTCAAACGCAGATATTCAAAAAATAGTTTCTTTAAGTTTTAATAAAGGAGATATATGGATGCTAGTTTGTGTTTTAAGTTGGTCATTATACTCAACTTTACTTAAAAAAAATAAATTCCAATTATCTCAATTTTCATTAATTCAAATTATGGTAAGTGTAGGATTAATATTCTTAGTTCCACAATTTTTATATGAACAATCGATTGGATTAGACGTAAAAATTAATAAAGCTTTTATATTAATCTTAATTTATGTAGTTATCTTTCCTGCAATCGCAGCTTATTATTGCTGGCAAAAAGCTATTGAATTAATAGGGCCTAACAGATCGTCTATGTTTATTCAGTTAATGCCTCTTTTTAGTGCATTAATGGCAATTATAATTTTCAAAGAAAAATTTCAATTATTCCATTTTATTGGAGCATCTTTTATTATATCAGGTATTTATTTATCGAATAGGAAAACCCAATGATTAAAGTTGCAGTGCTGGATGATTATCAAAATGCTTTTGAAGAGATCATTGAAATAGATAAATTAAATAATAAATTTGATTTTAAAATTTTTAATGAAGCATTTAATGATGAAAACGAGGCTATTGAGGCCTTGGAGGAATTTGAAGTATTGTTTATAATGCGAGAAAGAACCCCTATCACAAAAAATTTATTAGAAAATTTACCAAAGCTTAAATATATAATGACTTCTGGCATGCGTAATAATTCTATTGATTTAGAAACAACGAAAAAAAAAGGCATTTTGGTGTGTGGAACTGAAATAAATTCAAATCCTGCAGCTGAGGTCACTTGGACTTTGATCTTAGGCCTTTTAAGAAATGTTAAACAAGAAATTGATAATATGTTTCAAGGATATTGGCAAACAACTATTGGTTCAGAATTAAAAGGTAAAATGTTAGGGATAATAGGCTTGGGGAAAATTGGGACACAAGTTGCAAAGGTAGGTAAAGCTTTTGGAATGGAAGTTTGCGCTTGGAGTGAAAATCTAAATTTATCTCACGCGAATGAACTCGGAGTATTACCTTTGAGCAAAGAAGATTTACTTAAAAATTCAGATATAATTTCTATTCATTTAGTTTTAGGTGAAAGATATAAAAACCTAATCACAAAAAAAGAGATAGAAATGATGAAAAAAACAAGTTTTCTAATCAATACATCGAGAGGTCCAATTATTAATGAAAATGATTTAGTTGAAGCTTTAAAGGATGAAAAAATTGCTGGTGTTGGTTTAGACGTTTATGATAAAGAACCTCTTCCACAAGACCATAAACTTCGATTTCTTCCAAACGCTTTACTATTACCTCATATCGGTTACGTGACTGCTGAAAATTACTTAAAATTTTATTCGCAAATGATTGAAAATTTAGAAAGTTGCCTAGAAAACAAGCCTTTACGGATAATCTCATAGAAAAGCACTTCCATTGTAGGTTGTATTATATATAAACTCATTTTGAGTGATTCGTTTGTTTTATAATAAACAAATCTCTGCTTAGATTAGGAGAAATATAAAAGGGGAGTATGAAAAAAATTTTAGGCTTTTTGGTTGGACTCACTTTATTAACAGGTTGTGCTGAGTCTTTAGCTCTTTTAGGACCTACCTCTACCGCAGTAACCGGTGGAAACATTGCCCAGTCAGCTTTTTCTTCGGCAGTAAATTATGGAGTAAAAAAACAAACTGGAAAAAGCCCAATGGAACATGCAATGACATACGCCGAGGAAATGAATCCAAAAAAAAAGAAAGAGCCTTGCTTATCATTTGCTGAAAAAACTAATTCAGAAATTTGCGCTATTGTGAAAAAACAATTGAAAATAACTAAATCGAAGATATTAAAGAAATCAAAAGAAAATTCTATAAAAGACCTTACTTCATCTATTAAGCCTAGTATAAATAGAAAATCTAAAATTAAGTATTTGGATTAATTTACTCTAAAACAAATCAACATTTTAAATTTAAGATTTTAACCACCTTGGGTTGTGTTAATAAAAATTAATACACTAATAATTAACTTTTATTTAAATATGAAGAAGATATATGGGACCAATCAAAACAGTTTTTAATCATGAAAAAGATTTTGCTTTTATTATCAACTATTTTCTTGCTGAACGGTTGCGCTGAGTCTTTAGCATTACTTGGCCCAAGTGCCTCGAACGGAAGATTTGTTCAATCCAGTTTAAATTCAGCAATAAGTTATGGTATTAAAAAACAAACAGGAAAAACTCCTTTGGAGCATGCTATTGCTTATGCAGAGGAAAAAAACCCTGAGAGAAAAAAAGAAACCTGTATTTCTTCTTTTGAAATAACGAGGTCTGAATTTTGCACAATTGTTAAAAAAGAAGTTAAGTTGAAAAGCACTAATATGATGGAAAAGACTACAGAAATCGTAAAAGAATATCCAAAAAAAATAATTAAAGAAATATCCAAGATTGAAAGAATAGCCAAAAAATCAATTATTTATAATAGAAGGTAATATTGATTTTTTCTTAAAAGATGGCCCCAATACAAATAATTGGGACCACCTAATTTATTTTTTAAGCAGCCAAAGCTTGTTTGATATCTGCAACAATGTCGTCTGGATGCTCTATACCAATCGATAATCTAACGTAACCTGGTGTAACACCTGCAGCTAACATTTCTTGCTCAGTTAATTGACTGTGAGTTGTTGTAGCTGGGTGAATTGCTAAACTTCTAGCATCACCAATATTTGCTACGTGGTAAAGCATTTTTAAGTTGTCAATGAACTTAGCTCCTGCTTCTTTTGTACCTAGATCCATACCTATTAAAGATCCATAACCACCTTGCATATATTTTTTAGCTCTATCTCTAATTTCACCTTGATAATTAGTCGGATAGATAACCTTTTTAACTTTTTTGTGACCATCTAAGAAATTCACAACTTTCTCTGCATTACTACAGTGCTGTTTCATTCTTAAAGCTACAGTTTCCAAACCTTGAATGATTTGAAAAGCATTGAACGGACTTAAAGGAGCACCTAGGTCTCTCAATAAAACCACTCTTGCTCTGATGACAAATGGTATATTAGCACCAGTTAATTGTGGTACTGCATCTGCCCAAACCGCGCCATGATAACTTTGATCTGGTTCATTTAATAGAGGTTGTCTTTTTCTATCTTTTATCCAATCAAAATTTCCTCCATCTACAATTATTCCTCCAATTGAAGTACCATGACCACCGATATACTTTGTCAAAGAGTGCATTACAATTGCAGCTCCATGAGCTAACGGTTTACATATAACTGGTGAAGCTGTGTTATCGATAATTAAAGGAATACCTTTTTTTCTACCAATATCAGAAACTTCTTTAATTGGAAAAACACGAAGATAAGGATTTGGAAGAGTCTCACCATAGTAAGCTCTTGTTTTATCATCAGTCACTTTTTCGAAGTTTTTCGGGTCTGCAGGATCTGCAAATCTAACTTCAATACCTTGTTGCCTTAAAGTATTTTTGAATAAGTTAACTGTACCTCCGTATAAATCAGTTGAAGCAACAATGTTATCTCCAGCTTGTGCTAAGTTTTGAATACACATTGCTGATGCTGCTTGGCCTGATCCCACTGCACATGCCGCTACACCGCCTTCAAGCGCTGCAACTCTTTTTTCTAGCACATCTACAGTCGGGTTCATTATACGTGTATAAATATTACCGAACTCTTTTAGACCAAATAAATTTGCAGCATGTTCTGCATTTTTAAATTGGTAAGAAGTTGTTTGATAAATCGGAACTGCTACAGCTGTTGTAGTAGGATCAGCTCTATAATCACTACCATGTAAGCCTATAGTTTCCGGATGTTTAAAATCAGCCATTGATTTTCCCCCTTACTGTTTCTCTTATCGTTTCGTTCATTTTTTCTCCGTCTTTCTGGAGAAGAATGAACGAAGTTTAATTCTGTTCATCTTCTCCTTTTTAGTACTTCGGCATATGCCAGGTGTACAATATGGTTCAAATACCCGGTTTATTTTTACATTATTCCAAAAAAAAACCACCGGCCAAAGCGGTGGTCTAAATGACTTATGCGCTTTAGCAGGATTTATAAAGCGCCCGCAAGTTGCCTTAACTCAGCGCTAAAGGATTTATAGCAAGAAATTCAGGATATTGTCAACTGTCAATTAAATATTATTCCAGAACAATTTTGCAAGGTTTATTCCAGATAAATCTTTGTATGCAGCCAGCCCAGTAGGGCTAGTTACATTTATATCCCCAATTAATTTCTCTTGAACGAAATCTATTCCTGCAAAATATATATTATTTTTCACTAACAATTTCCCAATTGCTTTGCTTGCACTAACTTCTTTGCTTGTGAGCTTTGTTAATTTTGCTTTAGCTCCTTTACTCATATTAGATAAAATGCTGCCTTTTTTAGGGACCCTAGAAATAGCACCTACAATCTTTCCTTTAATGATAAAAACCCGTTTATCACCCTTAGAAACCCCAGGTAAAAATTTTTGAAAAAATAAATGATTATTAGTTTTTATTAATTTTCTAATTTTGCTTGAATTGAATGTTTTCATTAAAATTACGTTATTACCACTAAAACCATTAATAGGTTTTGCAACAACAGCTTTGTGTTTTTTAAAAAAACTTTTAATTTCTGAAAGGTTTTCACTAATACAAGTTGGAGGCATATACCTCATTAGATTTATGGAAAATAGCTTTTCAGATATATTTCTTACAGCAAAAGGGTGATTTATTATCTTAACCTTATTGGAGATATGGTTCAGTAAGAACGTGGTATATAAATAACGATTATCGAATGGCGGATCATTTCTGATTAATATAACTTTTGATTTTTCTAAATTAAATTTAACAGTTTTTAGCAACGAGTAGAATTTCTTTTTATTTTCATTGATTTTTATATGTTTACAAAAGGCTAAAACTTTTCCATTTAAAAAACTCAAATTTTCTGGTTCAAAGTAATATATTTTGTAACCTCTTTTTTGTGCCTCAGATGCCAAAAGAATAGTTGTATCAGTTTTGATATTTACTTTTTTAAGATTAGAACCCTGAATAGCTAAAATTTTCGTCATGATTTATCAAGAAATCCAATTTTTTTGTTTTATCATATTGCTCAATTAGCATTTCCGCTCTAGTTTTTTTATTACTAATTATTTCCTCTATATGTTTTAAGTAAATTGTTTCATTTTTTCCACTTTTATTAAGCTCATTTCTTTTGTCTAAGCCTTTTTTAGAAATATCTAA
>CACNAY010000026.1 GCA_902618555.1 uncultured Pelagibacteraceae bacterium | reverse complement strand
TACTGTATTGTGGAACGGGCCTGCAGGATATTTTGAAAATAAAAATTTTCTTAATGGAACTATATCCATAGCAGAAGCTATTTCTAATAATACTTATAAAAGCACGTTAATTTCAGTACTTGGTGGAGGAGATACTTTGGCGGCAATAAATAAGAGTAAAAAAAAACTTTGTTTTTCTCACTTATCAACAGCAGGTGGTGCATTTTTAGAGTACCTGGAAGGAAAAGACTTGCCTGGTATAAGTGTTTTAAAATAAATAATCCATATGACTTTAAATGAGATTGCAAAAAAAATGTGCGCGAAAGGAAAAGGTATTCTTGCCGCCGATGAGAGCACAGGTACAATTGCAAAAAGATTCAAAAGTATAAATGTAGAAAATTTAGAAAAAAATAGATTAAATTTTAGACAAACGCTTTTTAATTCAAGCGCAATGAAGGATTATATTGGAGGCGTAATTTTATTTGATGAAACTATTAGACAAATATCTACTTTGGGTCCTTCTATACCAGAGTTAATTTCTAAGCACGGGGCTATACCTGGAATTAAAGTTGACAAAGGTGCAAAATTACTCGCTGGATCAAAAGAAGAAACGATTACTGAGGGTTTAGATGGTTTGAGAGAAAGATTAAAAGAATATTACGATTTGGGTGCAAGGTTTACAAAATGGAGAGCAGTGTATAAAATTTCAGATAAATTCCCCTCAATTCAATCGATTAAGTCTAATGCTCATGCGTTAGCAAGATATGCTGCGTTAGTTCAAGAAGCTAAGATGGTCCCAATAGTTGAGCCAGAAGTTCTAATGGACGGCTCTCACAATATCGATAAGTGTTTCCAAGTCACAACTAATGTTTTGACTGAATGTTTTAATGAACTAAAAATTCATAAAGTCGATTTAAAAGGAACGGTATTAAAACCAAACATGGTCATACACGGTTCAGAGTGCAAAGAAAAGTCAAGCTCTGAAGAAATTGCAAAAAAGACATTAGAATGTTTAAAAAAAAATGTTCCAAGCGATGTACCGGGTATAGCATTTCTATCAGGTGGTCAGACTGAAATTGAGTCAAGTAAAAATTTAAATCAAATCAATAAAATTAATGACAGTAACTTTTTAATCACCTTTTCTTATGGAAGAGGTTTACAGGCTAGCGCTTTAAAAGAATTTGGAAAAAATCAAAAGGATGTGGCTAAAATTCAGAAAGCTTTTAACCATAGAGCAAAAATGAATGGTCTGTCTTCAAAAGGAGAATGGTCTGAAGATTTTGAAAAAGAATCAGCGGCATAATTTAATTGAGTAAAATAATTTATTTAATCTCTCCAAATAAAATAAATAAAAATTTTTATACAGATTTAGATAAGGTGTTATCTTTTGGAAATACAGCTTTTTTTCAGCTAAGATTAAAAAAATTTGACAAAAACACAGTTTTAAGAATTGCAAAACGGATAAAAAAAATTACAAAAAAACATAAAGTAAAATTTTTAATTAATGATTATTATTCTATTGCATTAAAAGTAGGAGCGGATGGTTGCCACATAGGGCAACTTGATGGATCTTTGAAAATTTTAAGAAAGAAAATGGGGAAAAAAATTCTTGGAATTACTTGTCATAACTCTAAAACTCTTGCACAGACCTCTTTAAGACACAAACCCGATTATCTAGCCTTTGGTTCTTTTTTTAAATCAAAATTGAAGCCGAAAGCATCTAAAGCTAATTTAAATATTTTAAAATGGGCTAATAAAAATTTGAAAATACCGATTGTTGTTATTGGTGGAATTAATAATAAAAATTTTAGAAAATTGATTAAATTAGGAGCAAATTATATTGCAATATCCAGTTTTATTTGGGATAACCCAAAATTAAAACCTGAGCTTGCTATTAAAACATTCAAATGAAAATTACAGCTAATGAAATAAAACCCGGAATGATAATCGAACATAAGAACGACTATTGGAGCGTCCTTAAAACTCAACACGTTAAACCGGGAAAAGGAGGAGCATTTAACCAAGTTGAATTAAAGAGTGTTTTAAAGGGAACAAAATTAAATGAAAGGTTCAGGTCTAACGAGACTGTGGAAAAAGCAGAAGTAAACGAAAAAAAATTTAACTTTTTATATATTGATGGAGAAAATTGTCATTTTATGGACAATGAAAATTTTGAGCAAGTTGAAATTTCAAAAAAAATTATTGGAGAACAATTTAAATTATTAAAAGAAAATTTGGAAGTTTCTATTTCATTTATGGATGAAAAGCCAATATCTATTGAACTGCCAAATAATATTGAGTGCGTTATAGAGAGTACGGACGTAGCGATTAAAAATCAAACTGCATCTTCCTCATATAAGCCAGCAATATTAGATTGTGGAATAAAAATTAATGTTCCTCCTTTTATTGAAAACGGTGAAAAAATAATCATTGATACGAGAACTTTAGAATACGTAAAGAGAATTAATTAATGAGATTAAACTCACCGCATATAAATTTAATATCTAAAGCATGTTTGAAAGCATCTAGAACTTTGATAAGAGATTTTGGTGAAATAGAAAATTTACAAGTTGCAACAAAAGCACCTGGAGATTTTGTAACTTCTGCAGATAAGAAAACTGAAAAAATAATCATAAATGAATTACAAAAAGCTCATCCAGAATATGGTATTGTTACTGAAGAAACAGGTGTTATTAATAAAAGTAATGAAAAAAATAGGTGGATCATCGACCCTATTGATGGAACTTTAAATTTTTTAAACGGTGTTCCTCAATTTGCTATTTCGGTGGCATATGAGGAAAACAATGAGATTTTGTGTGGGGTAATTTTAAATCCTATCACAAACGAAATGTATTGTGCTGAAAAAGGAAATGGTGCCTACTTAAATAATTCTAGAATTAGAGTTTCAAAAAAAAAGAAAGTACAAGACTCTTTGCTTGTTACTGGCGGCCCAAAACATACCAGTAATATCAAAAAAAAGATATTCTCAGAGTATATAGATATTTCGAATAAATCTTCTAGCGTAAGAAAGTTTGGAAGTGCAGCATTAGATATGGCTTATGTTGCCTGTGGTAGATTCGATGGGTATTGGCAAAGAGAAATTAATTTATGGGATGTTGCTGCTGGTATCGTGATAGTTAAAGAAGCTGGAGGATTAGTTGATTTTTTTGAGGAAGATAATAAGTTCCCGTTAAAAAGGAATATTTTGGCTACAAATTCAGGTATTCACGATGAACTAAAAGTTTTAATATCAAAAAAAGATATTGAGTAAAAAGAGTTATTAATATACAACACGCATCATGAAAAAAAAAATACACCCTGATTATCATAAAATAAAAGTTGTTATGACTGACGGAACTGAGTTCGAGACAAAGTCGACTTGGGGTAAAGAAAATGATGTATTAAAACTTGATATTGATCCAAAGTCTCATTTTGCATGGACAGGTGGTAGTCAAAAAATTTTGGATAAAGGCAGAGTCAGCAAATACAATAAAAAATTTAGCAATCTAAGAACAAAAAAATAAAAAATATGACTGATGTACCTTTTATGCCAAAAGCAACAGCTGTTTGGCTTGTGGAAAATACTACTTTAACATTTAAGCAAATTGCAGAATTTTGCAATCTTCATGAACTAGAAGTCAAGGGTATAGCTGATGGTGATGTAGCTAGAGGAATAAAAGCTTACAACCCAATACTTGCAGGGCAATTATCAAGAGAAGAAATTGAAAACTGTTCTAGTGATCCTTCAAAAAAATTAAAATTAACAAAGAAACTTGATCAAGTTGAAGTAAAAGAGAGAAAAAAACCAAAGTACACTCCGCTATCAAAAAGACAAGACAGACCAGACGCAATATTATGGTTATGTAAGAATGCGCCAGAACTGACAGATGGTCAAATATCTAAATTAGTGGGTAGCACAAAAGGAACAGTGTCCCTAATAAGAAAACGAAGTTATTGGAATTTTTCAAATTTGAAAGCGAGAGATCCAGTGATTTTGGCTTTATGCACTCAAGAAGCTTTTCAAAAAAGTTTAGATAAAGCTAAACGAAGAGTTGAAAGAGAGAAAAAAGCCAAATTAAGAGAGGAAAAAAAGGCCCAAGCTGCATCACTATAGACAAATAAAGGCTCAGATGATAACAACCATGAAAATTAACTGGAGGTTTTTATTAAGATAGACGTAAAAGACAACAATTTGGAACAAGCTATAAGAGTTTTAAAAAGAAAGCTTCAAAAAGAAGGATTTTTCAAGGTTATGAAAATGAAAAGCACTTACGAAAAGCCATCTGAAAAAAAGAAGAGAGTTCAAACTGAAAACCTCAAGAGAATAAAAAAACTACAAAAGTTAAAAAATAGATATTAAATAATTTAAATGAGAGGATTAACTATGCCATCTGGTAAAGTAAAATGGTTCAATGCCAAAAAAGGATACGGATTTATAACTGACAGTGAGACAAAAAAGGATATTTTTCTTCATGTCTCAGCTTTAGAAAGTTCAAAGTTAAGAGTTTTGAAGGAAGAACAAACAATAATTTACGATATCAAAGAAGACAAAAATAAGCTTCAGGCAATTAATATTAAAAAAAAATAATTTATCGCGGGGTGGAGCAGTCTGGTAGCTCGTCAGGCTCATAACCTGAAGGTCGTAGGTTCAAATCCTACCCCCGCAACCAAAAAACAGTACTTTGAAGAATATTCTTTTAAAGAGTGAATTTCGATTTTTTACTATCAATAAGAAAGCCTTTAACGGTATCTAGTGTCATTGATTTAAAACTTTTGCCAAATCCATTAATCTGATTAATTACTTTTGGTGGCATTGTAATAATATTACAACCTAATTGTTTTGCTTGAATGTAATTATATGGTTCTCTTGTGCTTGCCCATAGAATTTCAATTTTATTATTTTTTTTTACTAAGGAAAGACATTTCTTAAAGATTGGAAGTGGGTCTTTACCTCTATCTGCCATTCTGCCAGCAAATATAGAAACAATAGATTTAGTTTTTTTGTTTAATTTACTGTAGATTTTTTTCGTTTGTTCAAATGTATAAACAGCGGTTATATTAAGTTTAATACCTTTATCGCTTAATTCCTTTATAACTGATCCTGTGAAAATTCCTTTAGAGTTAACTACAGGAATTTTAACGTAAACATTTTTACCCCAAGAATTTATTTCATAAGCCTGTTTAAGCATATCTTGCGGTTTATCTGCAAATACTTCAAAAGAAATTGGTTTTTTTTTACAAATTTTTAAAATTTTGAGAGAATAATCTCTATAATTTTTAGCACCAGCCAATCTCATTAAACTTGGGTTAGTGGTAAAGCCATCTACAAATGATTTTTTATTAAAAAATTTTATTATTTTATAATCAGCTATATCGCAAAATATTTTTGTTTTCATTAATCCAAATTTTTGACAATTTCTTCTGTCATTTTTTTAGCATCTGCAAATAACATAAGTGTATTATCTTTATAAAAAAGTTCATTATCTATACCTGCATATCCAGGAGATAAGCTTCTTTTAACAAATAAAACAGATTTACACTTTTCGACATCAAGTACTGGCATTCCAAAAATTGGGCTTTTAGGATCAGTTTTTGCAACAGGGTTTGTTACATCATTAGCTCCTATTACAAATGCAACATCTGAATTTGCAAAATCATTATTTATATCTTCTAGCTCAAAAACTTCATCATAGGGAACATTTGCTTCTGCTAATAAAACGTTCATGTGCCCTGGCATTCTTCCCGCAACCGGATGGATAGCATATGTAACTTTTATATCGTTCTTTTTCAATTTATCTACCATCTCTCTAAGAGCATGTTGAGCTTGAGCTACCGCCATACCATAACCCGGCACTATAATTACTGATGATGCGTTTTTCATAAGGAAAGCTGCATCCTCAGCATTACCACTTTTAACAGGTTTTTGGTCCTTCTTCTCTTCAGCACTATTAACAGAACTATCAGCTCCAAATCCACCAAGTATTACACTCGCAAAAGATCTGTTCATAGCCTTACACATTATATACGAGAGTATCGCACCAGAGGAACCTACAAGAGCTCCAGTTATAATTAGAGCTGTATTCTCTAAAGTAAAACCTATTCCAGCTGCAGCCCAACCAGAGTAGGAATTAAGCATTGAAATCACAACTGGCATATCTGCTCCACCTATAGGTATTATCAATAAAACTCCAACCAGAAAAGAAATTGAAACTACCGTCCAAAAAATATTTGCTGACTGAGTTTTACATAGAAAAAAAATCAATATTAAAATCCCTAAGCCAAATAATAGATTTAAAATGTGTTGTCCGCTAAATGTTATTGGGGCACCAGACATAATCCCTCTTAATTTCAAAAAAGCGATTATTGATCCTGAAAAAGTAATTGCTCCTACTGCTGCGCCTATAGACATTTCAATTAGACTTGCTAATTTAATATCACCCGCAACTCCCAAATTAAAAGCCTCAGGGTTTAAAAAAGCTGCTATAGCAACAAAAACGGCTGCTAAACCAACTAAACTATGAAATCCCGCTACTAATTCTGGCATTGCTGTCATTGGGATTCTGAAAGCTATAAAAGCACCAATGGCACCACCAATTACAAGAAAAATTATTACATAAATCAATGATACAGAAAAATTACCAATTGATAAAAATGTTACAACAACGGCTATTATCATTCCTGCAATTCCAAAGTAATTACCTTGC
>CACNAY010000025.1 GCA_902618555.1 uncultured Pelagibacteraceae bacterium | reverse complement strand
AAAAAAAGTATAATGAAAATTACAAATGGTGATGTAAATGTAAATATTAAAGAAATAAAAAAACCTGAACTTAATTCAAATCTAGTTGCAGAAAATATTGCTCAACAATTAGTTAAAAGAGTTGCTTATAGAAGAGCTATGAAAAGAGCAATGCAATCGGCCATGAGGTTAAACGCGAAAGGAATTAAAGTTATGTTAAGTGGAAGGTTAGCAGGAAATGAAATTGCTAGGACAGAGTGGTTAAGAGAGGGAAGCATTCCATCCCATACACTGCGAGCAGACATAGATTATGGTTTTGCAGAAGCTTTAACAACTTACGGGATTATAGGAGTTAAAGTCTGGATATATAAAGGTGAATTAATGGCAAAAGACGTTGAAAAAGAAAAAAAAGAGAGAGTAAAAAATGCTACAACCAGTAAGAACTAAATATAGAAAAGCTTTTAAAGGCAGAATTCATGGAAATGCCTCTAGAGCTATAAAACTGAACTACGGACAATTTGGACTTAAAGCTCTTGAACCTGAGAGGATTATAGGAAAACAAATTGAAGCTGCTAGAGTAGCGTTGACAAGGTATATGAAAAGAACAGGCAAAGTTTGGACAAGAATATTTCCAAATATTCCTGTTTCGAAAAAACCTACTGAAGTTAGAATGGGTAAAGGCAAAGGTTCTCCCGAGTATTATGCTTGTAGAGTTAAACCTGGAAGGATTATCTTTGAAATTGATGGAGTTAGCGAAGAGATCGCAAAAGAGGCATTATATAAAGCAGGAGCAAAACTTCCAATAAAAACTAAATTTATTAAAAGATAAAATGAATAAGAAAAAAGACGAAAAAAAATTGACTAAAGATCAAGCTGAAAAGAAAATCTTATCTTTGAAAAAAGATTTATTAAACATAAGATTCAAAAAAATAAATAATCAAATCACCAATCCTGCTCAATATAATGAGATTAAAAAAAGTATAGCAAGATTGTTCACTAACTTAAAGAATTCAAAATGACAAAGAAAATATTAAAAGGTGTAATTACAAGCGCTAAAAATAACAAAACAGTTGTTGTTGAGGTTGTAAGAAAATTTAAACATCCATTTTATGAAAAAGTAATAAAAAGATCAAAAAAATATCATGCGCACGATGAAAAAAATAAATTTAAAGAGGGTGAAAAAGTATCTATTATTGAGTGTAAACCATATTCTAAAAAAAAAACTTGGCAGGTAATTGAATAATGATACAAATACAAACAGAATTAACAGTTGCAGACAACACCGGCGCAAAAAGAGTTGAATGTATTAAAGTTTTAGGAGGTTCAAAAAGAAGGTATGCCTCAGTTGGAGATATAATTGTAATTAGTGTAAAAGACGCCATTCCAAAAGGAAAAGTTAAAAAAGGGGCAGTACATAAAGCAGTAGTTGTGAGAACAAGAAAAGAAATTTTTAGAAACGATGGATCAAAAGTACAATTTGATAATAATGCTGTTGTTTTAACAGATGATAAAGGTGAACCAATTGGTACAAGAATATTTGGCCCTGTTACTAGAGAACTTAGATCAAAAGGTCACACAAAAATTATATCATTAGCACCAGAGGTACTTTAAAAATGGAATTAAAAAAAGGATCACAAGTCAAAGTAATTTCAGGAAAAGATAAAGGAAAAACAGGAGAAATTTTAGAAATTGATAGAAAACTTAATAAAGTCAAAATTAAATCAATTAATATGATAAAAAAGCACTTGAAACCAACTAAAGAGAATAAAGGTGGTATAATTTCAAAAGAAAACTTTATTCATCAATCAAACGTAAAAAGTGTTGATCAGAAAAAAAAGGAAATAAAGAAATAAATATATGACCTCTAGACTCAAAACCACATATGAAAAAGAAATTGTAACTAAATTACTAGCGAAGTTATCTTTGAAAAATAAACATGAAGTTCCAAAAATCATGAAAGTGATTCTTAATATGGGATTAGGAGAAGATGCTGCTGATAGTAAAAAATTAAAATCTTGCATAGATGATATGTCTTTGATCGCTGGACAAAAACCAATTATTACCAAATTCAAAAAATCAATATCAAATTTTAAAACAAGAAAAGGATCAAATTCAGGTGTAAAAGTGACTTTAAGATCTTCGAAAATGTATGAATTTATCGATCGACTAGTAAACATCGCTTTGCCAAGAGTTAAAGATTTTAGAGGACTTTCATCTAAAGGTATTGATAATTCAAATAATTTTTCTTTTGGAATTAAAGAACATATTATATTCCCAGAAGTAAACTTCGATAAAGTTGATAAAATTAGAGGTTTAGATATTACGATTGTAACGTCAAGCAAAAATAAAACTGCGACTATTGAACTACTTAAGGAGTTTAATTTTCCAATAAATGAAAAAAAGAATTGAGGTTTAATGGCTAAAACAAGTGCAATACAGAAAAACTTAAAAAGAATAAAACTTGTAAAAAAATATGCAAAAAAAAGAGCAGCGCTAAAAAAGATAATTAATAATAAAAAATTAGAATTATCAGAGAGATTTGAGGCTCAATTAAAATTGAATAAATTACCTAAAAATTCAGCAAAAATAAGAATAAGAAATCGTTGCGAAGTTTCAGGTAGACCGCATGGTGTTTATAGAAAATTAAAAATATCCAGGATTGCTCTGAGAGATATGGCATCTTCAGGTAAAATTCCCGGAATAACTAAATCAAGTTGGTAGGAGGATTATGACTTATACAGACCCTATTGGAGATATGTTTGCTAGAATTAGGAATGGCCAAATGAGAAATTTAAACTCAGTAATAATTCCTTCATCAAATTTTAGGAAAAACATTTTAGAAATATTAAAAAGTGAAGGATATATAAAAGATTTTTTTATTGAAAAAAATGAAAACAATAAATCAACCCTTAAAATTTCATTAAAATATTATGAAGGTGATCCAGTAATTAAAGAAATTAAAAGAATCTCAAAACCTGGTAGGAGAGTTTACTCAAGAGCAAATAGTATACCAAAAGTTATGAATGGATTAGGTTTAGCAATTTTATCGACTCCTAAAGGAGTAATGAGCGATACAGAAGCTAGAAAACAAAATATTGGTGGTGAAATAATTTGCAGGGTGTTTTAATGTCAAAAATTGGAAAAAAAAATATTTCAATTCCTAAAGAATCTTCTATTAAAATAGAAGGAGGAAATTTAACTATTTCTGGTCCTAAAGGTACAAAAAAACTTACGGTAAATGATAAAATTTTTACATCAAAATTAATTGATAGTGAGTTCAATATACAACCATTGCAAAAAAAGGTAGACAAAAAGACCTCAATAATGTGGGGGACTTATAGAAGTCTAATAAATAACGCTGTCAAAGGAGTTTCAGTTGGACATGAAAAAATTTTAGAGTTGTCTGGAGTAGGGTTTAGAGCAGGTTTGAAAGGTGAAATATTAAATTTACAATTAGGATTTAGTCACGATATAAATTTTAAAATACCAAAAGAGATAAAAATTACAGTAGAAAAACAAACAATTATAAAGATTAATGGAGTAGATAAGGAACTTGTTTCAAAAATTGCAGCAGATATTAAAAGTTTAAAACCTATAGAGCCTTATAAAGCAAAAGGCATCAAAGAAAGAGGACAGTTTATTTTGAGGAAAGAAGGAAAAAAGAAATAATGAAATCTAACACAAAAGACAAAAGAAAAATTAGAAATAGAAAAAAGCTTAAAAATGTAAGTATCAACAGATATAGAGTGTGCATAAATAAATCATTGAACAATATTTCGGCACAAATTATCGATGATATAAAGAAAATTACTCTTGTTTCTGCCTCATCAATTGAAAAAGATTTGAAAGTTAAAAAAGTTAAAAAAATTGAAAAATCTAGCCTCATTGGTGAAATTTTAGCTAAAAGAGCTAAAGAAAAAAAAATAAATGAAGTTTATTTTGACAGAGGTGGTTATAAATATCATGGTAGAATAAAAATTCTAGCAGAAACTTTAAGGAAGAATGGTTTGAAATTCTAATGTCTGAAAACAAAAAATTTGAAAGCGATATAAAAGAAAAGTTAGTAGCTATTAATAGAATTACTAAGGTAGTAAAAGGTGGTAGAAGGTTTGGCTTTGCTGCTTTGGTTGTAGTTGGTAATCAAAAAGGTTCAATAGGAATTGGTCAAGGTAAATCAAAACAAGTTCCAGATGCAATAAAAAAAGCAACAGAAGTTGCAAAAAGAAACTTAATAAAAATACCGTTGAAAGACGGAAGGACCCTTCATCACGATGTGAAAGGGAAAAATGGGTCTGGTAAAGTTTTTTTAAGAGCTGCACCAGCTGGGACTGGTATAATAGCAGGAGGTGCGATTAGGTCTGTATGCGAAGTTTTAGGCATTCAAGATGTTGTTGCAAAATCTTTAGGTTCGGCAAATCCTCATAATGTTCTTAAAGCATGTGTTAATGGATTAAAATCACAAAATTCACCGAAAATTCTATCAGCTATTCGAGGCAAAAAAATCTCAGAAGTAATTTTAAAAAGAGAAGCAAAATAATATGGAACTAAATAATCTAGTCAAAATAAATAAGAAAAAAATTAGAGTTGGAAGAGGAATTGGTTCTGGAAAAGGCAAAACCTCTTCAAGAGGCCACAAAGGTCAAAAATCAAGATCGGGAGTTGCTATTAAAAGTTTTGAAGGTGGTCAAATGCCATTGTATAGAAGACTTCCAAAGAGAGGATTTAAGAGCTTCAAAAAAGAAAAAATTGCTATCTTAAATCTTTCAAATATTCAGAATATCCTAGAAAAAAATAAAGATAATTTAAAAAATATTTTAGATTTAAAAACCTTAAAAGAAAAAAATCTAATTAATAAAAAATTTATAAAATTGAAAATACTTGGATCTGGTGATTTAAAAAAGAGTATAGAAATTACAGCCAACTTTGCATCGAAAAAAGCTTTAGAAAAAATTGAAAAGGCTGGTGGTAAACTAAGCCTTGTAAAAAAAAAATAAAATTAAATTATGTCCAGTGAAAGATTGAATACTGCAGGTGCCTTTTCTCAAGCAACAGATTTAAAAAATAGAATTCTTTTTACTATTTTAATTTTGGTGATTTATAGACTAGGCACATATGTCCCTTTAGCAGGTATAGATCCACAAGCTTTAAAAGAAGTTATGGCGTCTAGTCAGAAGGGTCTTCTAGGAATGTTTAATATGTTTTCTGGTGGAGCTGTAACAAGAATGGCAATATTTGCTTTAGGAATAATGCCTTATATTTCTTCTTCAATTATCGTTCAATTATTAACCGGAGTTTCAGATTATTTTAAAAGTTTAAAAGAACAAGGTGAGATCGGAAGAAAAAAAATTACACAAATTACTAGATATGGAACAGTTTTAATTGCCTGTCTTCAGGGGTATGGTGTTTCAGTAGGATTAGAAAATGCAGGTAATTTAGTTTCTGATCCTGGATTATCTTTTAGAATTATAACTACGATTTCCCTGGTAGCTGGCACAACCTTTTTAATGTGGTTGGGTGAGCAAATTACATTAAGAGGAGTGGGAAATGGAATTTCTTTGATAATATTTTCAGGAATAGTTGCTGAAATTCCTCGTGCACTAGCATCTACCTTTGAGTTAGGAAGAACTGGAGCATTATCGGCTTTAATGATTGTAGGAATTTTTATTTTAGTTATTTTAACAGTTTTATTTATTGTATTTTTTGAAAGAGCAATGAGAAAGATACTCATTAATTATCCTAAAAGACAAGTAGGAAATAAAATGTATGGAGGTGAGTCTTCTCATTTACCTTTAAAAATAAATACTGCAGGAGTAATTCCAGCAATATTTGCATCTGCATTATTATTATTACCAATCACAATTTCAAACTTTGGCTTTGCAGAGTCTGATACATTTTTAAAAATTTCATCTATGTTTACTCAAGGTCAACCCTTATATATGTTATTATATGCATCAGGAATAATTTTCTTTTCTTTTTTTTACACATCAATTGTTTTTAATCCAAAAGAAACATCAGAAAATTTAAGAAAATACGGAGGTTATATACCCGGAATTAGACCTGGTGAGAGAACTGCAGAGTACATAGAAACTATTTTAATAAGATTAACAACAGTAGGATCTTTATATCTTACTTTTGTTTGTTTGATGCCTGAATTTTTAATTGCTAAATATCCTATCCCTTTTTATCTTGGAGGAACCTCAATATTAATTGTTGTCGTTGTTGCAATGGATACTGTTACACAAGTGCAAACGAGATTGATGAGTTCTCAATATGAGTCTTTAATTAGAAAAACTAAATTTGGAAAATAAGAATATTTATGAATTTAGTAATATTTGGCCCACCCGGTGCTGGAAAAGGAACCCAGTCAAGCTTTATTACAAAAAAATATAAATTATATCAGTTATCTACTGGTGAACTATTAAGAACAGAGATTAAAAATAAAACTTCTTTAGGAAATAAAATCTCATCAATTATAAATTCTGGAGATTTAGTATCTGATGAGATTGTAAGTGAGCTTATTGAAAAGTTTATTTCTAAAGAAAAATATCAAAACAAAATAATTTTTGATGGTTATCCACGTAATTTAAATCAAGCTATTAATTTAGCAAATCTTTTGCAAAAAAATAACCAAAGAATTGACATTGTATTAAAATTATCAGTGGGCCTAGAAACCATAAAAAAAAGAATATCTGAAAGAAAAAATTTAGAGAAAAGAACTGACGATAATGAACAAACTGCGATTAAAAGATACAATACATATGAAAAAAATAGCAAACCATTAATTGATTTTTAC
>CACNAY010000024.1 GCA_902618555.1 uncultured Pelagibacteraceae bacterium | reverse complement strand
TACAACTAAAAATAATTTTAAGATTATTCTTTTTAATTCCTTCTTTATTATCAAATCTAATCCCCAAAATAAAAAGTTAAGTAATAATAAAAAAGAGGCCAATCCAAAACTTTGTAATAAGAAATCTGCGATGCTACTTCCATAAATCCCAAAATAATTTTGTATCTCAAAACTTCTATCTCCATAAACAAATGAAGGATCTTCAGGAGAATATGTTGTAAAGGCGATTGCAAGTGCGACACTTGATAAAACTAAGATTAAACCTAGCAATTCAAAGGTTCGCTTTTTCAAAAAATTTGTTACACTATCTAAAAAGTTTGTATTCATGACGAATCGATTACGTACTTTTTACCATTTTTATGAAAGTGTTAAAAATTGTTATATGATAAAACAAAGAATATGCATTGTCGGGGACGGTCTTTCAGGCTTAATGACAGCTACAGTTTTATCTAAAGTACCAGGTATAGTGGTAAACCTAATAGCAAAAAAAGGCACAAAAAACGCAGATAAAAGAACTACCGCTATTTCAGATACAAATTTCAAGTTCATTAATCAAAATATCAATACTTTAGGACAAAAGTTGTTCTGGCCCTCAAAAAAAATTGAACTTTTTTACGAAACTTCTAAAGAAAAGATAAATTTTTTAAATCTTAACGAAGCTAATTCAAATCTTATGTATGTCTTCGAAAATGACAAAGTTAAAAGTTTATTATTGAAAGAAATATCGAAAAATAAAGTTAGATTAATAAGAAAAGATGTGAAAAACTTGGAAGAGTTAAAAAATTACGATTTAATTGTCCTCTGTTTAGGTGGACAATCTAAAATTTACGATAAAATAATTAAGACAAGATCTATTAAGAAGAATTATAAAGAAATAGCTATAACAGGCTACGTAAGGCACAATTTCAAAACTCTAAATACTAGCCAATTCTTTTTAAAAGAAGGACCATTAGCTATACTTCCTTTTTCAAAAAATTATTTCTCTTTTGTTTGGAGTGTAAAAAAACATTTTTTCGAAAATAATTCAAATAAAATTACAACTTTAGTTAAAAACAAAATAATAGAAATTTTGAAGAATAAAAAAGATATCATTATTAGTAATATTCAGTCGTATCCTATTTCTCTTAGTTTAAGACGACAGTATCATCAAAAAAATATATTAATTCTTGGTGAGGGTTTACACACCATTCATCCTGTAGCTGGTCAGGGTTTTAATCTAGTTCTAAGAGATATAAAAAAACTAGAAGAAATTATTAAATATTATGTGGGTTTAGGCATTTCTATCAAAAATAGCTATGCATTAAATGATTTTTATAATAGCAGAAAACCTGAAAATACTATTATGAGTTTAGGCGTTGATGCTACTCATGGTTTCTTTAAGCAAAATAAATATTTAGATCCATTCAAAGAAATTATTGTAAAAAATATTAAGAACAATGAGATATTAAAAAAATTCAGTAAAATAATCTCTAATCGAGGCTTATCATTATAATTCAATGAATATTTATGCTTTATCTTCGGGTAGAGGTCCGTCTGGAATAGCTATTATTAGAATTTCAGGTAGCGAAACATTTAAGATTTGTCAAAATTTGACTAAGTCTAAAGATATAAAGTCTAACGAAGTTAATTTTTGTAAGTTCTATGACCCTAACAACGGTAATGTAATTGATCCGGAGGCTCTATTATTGTGGTTTCCTGGGCCAAATAGCTATACTGGTGAAGATTTAGCAGAACTACAAATCCATGGAAGTAACGCAGTAATAAATGCTTTATTAAGAGTTTTATCTGAGCAAAAAAACTGCAGACTAGCAGAGCCAGGTGAATTCACTAAAATTGCTTTCCAAAACGATAAAGTTGATTTGTTAAAAGCAGAAAGTATAGGAGATCTTATTCATTCAGAGACAGAATTACAAAGACAACAAGCTGTGAAATTAGTTCAGGGGTATGCATCAAATTATTATAACGATTTAAGGGAAAAAATAATAAAGTCTCTAGCTTTTATAGAAGCGAAAATCGATTTTGCAGAAGAAGATCTCCCAGAAAAAGTATTAAAAGAAGCACATACATCTATCAAAGAAATTCACTCAGAAATTACTAAAATTATTGAGGATAATAAAGTCGGTGAAAAAATTAGAGACGGTTTTAGGGTTTCAATTACAGGGGAAGTTAATGCAGGTAAATCATCTTTGTTAAATTTACTTTCAAAAAGAGAAGCAGCAATTGTTTCAGACGAAGCTGGAACAACAAGAGATGTTATAGAAACTTATTTAAATTTAGACGGATATCCAGTAATTCTTGCAGATACTGCAGGTATCAGAGATGCAAAAAATGAAGTTGAAAAAAAAGGTATATCCTTAGCATTAGGAAAATCAAAAGAAGCAGATTTAAATATTATAGTAATAGATAATTCATCCAAAAAAATTAACAAAGAAATAAAGAGTATGATTAATAAAGATACTATAATTCTTTTAAATAAATCAGATGTTTCAGATAAGCAAAATCATAAATTTGATGTTGATACAATCTTAGGCTCAGTAAAAAATAATAAAAATATAAATGAATTAATAAATTTGATAAAAACAAAGCTAAACAAAAAATTCTCATCAAATAATAGCACTTTAATTACTAGAGAAAGGCATCGAGTTAAGCTTTACGAATGTCAAGAAGAGATAGATAAGTTTCTTAAAAAGGATCAAAACAAAGACCTCGAATTAGCAGCTGAAGACCTAAGAATGGCTACACGACATCTTGGCAGTATTGTTGGTAAGGTAGATGTTGAAGAAATACTTGGATCTATCTTTAAAGACTTCTGTATTGGTAAATAAAATACTCCTTGTATTCTTAATTTAGACGTTTACATTCACAGTATGACAAAACAAAGCTATGATGTAGTAGTTATAGGTGGAGGACATGCCGGATGTGAGGCAGCCGCAGCTTCCGCTAGAATGGGCGTAAATACTGCTCTTTTTACCCATAAAATCGAAACTATTGGTGAAATGTCATGTAATCCCGCTATCGGAGGCCTTGGAAAAGGACATCTTGTCAGAGAAATTGATGCTTTAGATGGTGTGATGGGTGTAGTAGCTGATAAATCAGGTATTCAATTTAGATTATTAAATAGAAGTCGTGGTCCAGCAGTACAAGGTCCAAGGACTCAATCAGACAGAGCTCTTTACAAAGAGCATATGCAAAAGATTTTATTAAATTATGAAAATTTAAAGGTCGTAGCCGATCCAGTAGTAAAATTCTTATTTGATAACAACAAAGTTATAGGATTCGTTTGTCAGAGCGGCAAAGAAATAAGAACTAAAGAACTAATTCTTACTACGGGAACTTTTTTGAATGGTTTAATACATATAGGTGAAACACAGATTCCAGCTGGTCGGTATGATGAAAAACCATCTACTGGTTTGAGTGAACAACTAGCAAAATTTAAAATGCAAATTGGAAGATTAAAGACCGGTACACCTCCCAGACTAGATGGTGATACAATTAATTATGATGACTTAGAAATGCAGCCTGCTGATGATGATCATTATTATTTCTCTTTCTTAACCAACAAGATTAACAATAAGCAGATTAAATGTGGGATGACTTATACAAATAATGATGTTCATAAAATTATTAGTGAAAACATTTCAAGAAGCGCCATGTATTCAGGTAACATAAAAGGAGTAGGACCTAGGTATTGTCCATCTATAGAGGATAAAATTGTTAAGTTTAAGGAAAAAGAAAAACACCAAATATTTTTAGAACCAGAGGGATTAAAGGACAATACTATTTACCCAAATGGTATATCAACCTCTCTTCCAGAGGAGATACAGCTTAAAATATTAAGTAAAATCAAGGGTTTAGAGCATGTTAAGATAAAGAGAGCTGGATACGCAATTGAGTATGATTACGTGGATCCAAGGGAGCTAAAAGCAACCTTAGAAACCAAAAAAATTAATTCTTTGTTTCTTGCTGGACAAATAAATGGAACTACTGGGTATGAAGAAGCAGCAGCTCAAGGTTTAATAGCAGGAATAAATGCGGCTTTAAAAATTAGAAATCAAGTAGAGTTTATTTTAGATCGATCAACTTCTTATATTGGAGTTATGATTGACGATCTCATTACTAAAGGAGTTACAGAACCTTATAGAATGTTTACATCTAGAGCTGAATATAGACTATCTTTAAGAGCCGATAATGCCGATCAAAGACTAACTCATTTTGGAATCAATTTAAATTTAGTAAAGTCTGAAAGAAAAAAAATATTTAATGAAAAGAAAAAAAATATTTTGGCTCTTACTTCAATTTTAAAAAAAAATTATTTATCACCTAATCAAGCTAAGAAACATGATATTAAAATTGCTATGGACGGAGTAAAAAGATCTTGTTTAGAGATTATGGGACAGCGAAAAGTAAATTTGGCAAAAATAAGGCAAGTGTTTCCTGATATTCCTAGCTTTCCAAGATATATAGAAAACCAAGTTGTAACGGATGCCCATTACATGGGTTACTTGGACAGACAGGATAGAGATATAGCATCTTTTAAGAAGGACGAGTCCGTTATCATACCTGAGGGTATAGATTATGAAAAATTGAGCGGCCTGTCTAATGAAATTAAGAGTAAGTTGCTTCAGGTGAAGCCTAAAACACTAGGCCAAGCTATTCGTATTGACGGTGTTACGCCAGCAGCTATAATTATTCTTCTTTCACACATTAAAAAACTTAGATATAAAGCCACTGCTTGATGCAGCAGCTTGAAGTCATAAATCTTCTTAAAAATAGTCTTAATTTTAGCGATCATTCAATTGAAAAGCTTAAAAAGTTCGCAAATCTAGTTTTAAAAGAGAATCAAAATTATAATTTAATTGCTAAAAGCACAGAGAAACAAATTTGGCATAGACATATACTTGATTCAGCTCAATTGGTTAAGTTCATTGATTTTAACGTCAGTTCTATGGCTGATCTTGGCACTGGTGCGGGATTTCCGGGTCTCGTATTAGAAATATTCAATAAAAATAAGGCTTTTCACGTGAAATTATATGAAAAATCACCACTAAAAAGAAGGTTCTTAAAGAGTGTAATTAATGAATTGAGTTTAAATGCAGAGGTTTTAGGAGATGTCAGAGAAGAAGTTATAGACTCTGAGATTATAATCTGTAGGGCTTTTAAAAAATTAGACCAAATAATACAAGTTTCACGTGAAATCGCTCAAAAGCCGCATAAATTGATGATTCTAAAAGGTCAAAATGCACAGGAAGAAATAAAAAATTCTTTTAAAACAAAAAAATACCCTTATAAATTAGAAAGTAGCATGACTAATAAAGATTCTAAAATAATTTTGATGGAGATTAACAAGTAAATGTCGTCACCTACAACACTAGCGATCATAAATCAAAAAGGTGGCGTGGGAAAAACCACCACAGTAATAAATTTAGCTGCTTCACTGTCCATTATGGGTCAAAATAATTTAGTTATTGATTTGGATCCACAAGGCAATGCAACAACTGGGCTAGGTAAAAACAATAATGATGAAGATAAAAATGTTTACAATCTTTTAATAAAAAAAACTAATATTGAAAATATAATTCAGAAAACTGATATTAAAAATCTAGATTTAATAGGTTCCCATGTAAATCTTTCTGGTCTTGAAGTAGAAACCGCAAATGATTCTAACAGAGCATTTGTGTTGAGAGAAATATTGAACTTAGAGAAAAGTGGTCTATTAAAAAAATACGATAATATTTTTATAGACTGTCCTCCGTCTCTAAGCTTACTTACTATAATGGCATTGGTCGCTTCAGATGAGTTGTTGGTCCCACTTCAAACAGAATTCTTTGCACTAGAAGGTATTACTCAACTTGTAAAAACGATAGATCGCATAAAAGAAAATCTTAATCCTAGTCTAAAGATCAGAGGTATTTTGTTAACAATGTTTGATAAAAGAAATAAACTTTCTTCTGAGGTTGACAGAGAAGCTAGAAATTATTTCAAAGAAAAAGTGTATAAGACTGTTATTCAAAGAAATGTTCGTTTATCCGAGGCCCCCTCACATGGATTGCCTTGTGTAATTTATGATAAAAATTGTATTGGAAGCAAATCTTATTTTAAACTGGCTGAAGAATTTTTAAAAAAAAATCAAATTGAAAGTGCTGCATGAATGGTGGGAAAAAGAGAGGTTTAGGTCGAGGACTATCAGCTCTATTTGGAGATGCGAGTCCAAAAAATAAACCACCTATAACTAATCAAAACAATGTGGCTGCAATCGCCGATTTAACAAGAAACCCATATCAACCTAGACAAAATTTTAAAGAGGAAAAACTTGAAGAATTAGCTAATTCTATAAGGAAAAATGGGATTATTCAGCCAATAGCAGTAAGACCTAGTAAATCTAGCTCCGGCAAATATGAAATAGTAGCTGGTGAGAGAAGATGGCTTGCAGCTCAAAGGGCAGGCTTACATGAAATCCCAATTACAATATTAGATTTATCAGACGTTGAATCATTAGAAGTTGCAATTGTGGAGAATATCCAGAGAGATGATCTTAATCCAATTGAGGAAGCAAAAGGATACAAAAGATTGAATGAGGAATTTAAATATGATCACGAGAGTATTTCAAAATTAATGTCAAAAAGCAGAAGTCATATAAGTAATACTTTAAGACTTTTAACTCTCCCTAGTGATGTAATTTCGATGCTAGAGGAAGGCTCTTTGACTTCTGGTCAAGCTAGACCATTAATTGGAATATCAAACGCTTCATCAATCGCGGAGGAAATAGTCTCTAAGAATTACAGTGCTAGAAAAGTAGAGTATCTTGTTAGAAATAAAAAGAGCGGAAAAATTGTCAAAACTATTGATTCAAATATTTTAAAAACTCAAGAAAGGTTGCAAAAAATTCTTGGACTAAAAGTTAATATCATTAACAAAAAAAATAATTCAGGAAAGATCACTATTGAATATAAAGACCTAGATCAGTTCGAGTTAATTTCTGATTTACTTACGAAGCATTAGCTAATTCACATAAATCAATTAACAACTTCTTTATTAAAATCTGTTTATCAATTAACGGATTACTTTTAATTTGGATTTCAACGTCATAGGTATTATTAATTATTTTTTTAAGTTTTTTTTTATCCCAAATTTTAGCCTGAGACATAAAATTTTGTTTATCCTTCCAAAAAATTGGGGGTTTTAAGTCATTTACAGCTTTCTCCAGATTATCACCGATATTGTTAATTTCTAAGAGTTTTATAAGCCTTTGATTGATGGAATTTAAGTAATAGATGTTCTTTTCTGTTTCAAAAATAGTATCACCTAATAATTTGTTAGTTTCCTTTTTGTTGCCTAATAAAGCTGCA
>CACNAY010000023.1 GCA_902618555.1 uncultured Pelagibacteraceae bacterium | reverse complement strand
TATTAGAAGTTTATTTAACGACTTTTCATCATTATAAACTGGTATTAATATAATATGTCTTTTTTTGCTCAATTTTAATTTTTTTGTTTATTTAGTTTTTTTTTCATTATAATTAGTTAGTTCAGAATATAAATTAATTTTTACCTTATCGAGGAAAATATAATAAAGTTATGAATATCCACGAACATCAAGCAAAGGAGATATTAAGAGAATATGGAGTATCAGTATCACCAGGTATAGTGATAAAATCTAAAAACGAAATAAAAAAAAAAATATCTGAATTAAGAAAAGATAAATACGTATTAAAAGCCCAGATTCACGCTGGCGGTAGAGGTAAAGCCGGCGGTGTGAAATTGACAAGAGATTTAGCTCAGCTCGAAAAAGAGTCCAATAAAATGATGGGAAAAATATTAATAACCCATCAAACCGGACCAGCAGGTAAAGAGGTAAAAAGATTATATATAGAGGAAGCATCGGATATTAAAAAAGAATTATACCTCTCGTGTTTGATAGATAGAGAAAGTTCAAAAATAGCTTTCATATCTAGCACCGAAGGGGGCATGGATATAGAAAAAGTAGCAATAGAAAAACCAAAAAAAATAATTACAACTAAAATAGATCTAAAAAGTGATGGACCAAACATTCAAGAAATTGAGAATATAATTTCTATATTTAATTTAAGCGATTTACAAAAAAAAGATGCAATTCACCTTGTTAAATCGTTATACAAAATTGTTATAGAAAAAGATGCGACTTTAATTGAAATTAATCCATTAATTATTAATACGAATGAAGAGCTGATCTGTTTAGATGCAAAAATGAACTTTGACGATAATGCGATTTTCAGAAGGCCTGAAATTTTTGATCTGAGAGATCTTAATGAGGAAGACCCTGCTGAGATTGAAGCTAGTAAGTATGATTTAGCTTATATAAAATTAAATGGATCAATTGGATGTATGGTTAATGGTGCTGGATTAGCAATGGCAACCATGGATATTATAAAACTTTATGGGAAAGAACCTGCTAATTTTCTAGATGTGGGTGGCGGAGCTTCCAAAGAAAAAGTGACTGCAGCTTTTAAACTTATATTGGCAGATAATAATGTAAAAGGTATTTTGATAAATATTTTCGGAGGAATTATGAGATGTGATGTATTAGCGCAAGGAGTAGTAGATGCCGCTAATCAAGTGAACTTGTCTGTGCCACTAGTGGTAAGGTTAGCGGGTACTAATTTTAAAGAGGGTAAAGAAATTCTTGAAAGATCAAATCTAAAGATATTATCTGCTTCTGACTTGAATGACGCGGCACAAAAAATTGTAAAGGCAATAAATTAGATGTCGATTTTGGTAAATAAAAATACAAAAGTAATTTGCCAAGGTTTCACTGGAAAACATGGTACGTTTCATTCAGAGCAGGCCTTAAAGTATAAAACTAAACTTGTTGGAGGCGTAACTCCAAAAAAAGGAGGCCAAACACATTTAAATTTACCTGTTTTTAACTCAGTTCAAGAAGCTAAAGATCAAACTGCTGCTAATGCGACTATGATTTATGTTCCTCCAAAATTTGCGGGAGCTGCGATTATAGAAGCAATAGAAGCCAAATTGGAACTAATCGTCTGTATCACTGAGGGTATACCCATAATTGATATGCTTAGAGTAAAAAAAATATTAGAAGGAAGTAAGTCTAGATTGATTGGACCTAACTGTCCTGGGATTATTACTCCAGAGGAATGCAAAATTGGAATTATGCCTGGAAATATACACAAAAAAGGATCAGTGGGAATAGTTTCGAGATCTGGGACTTTAACTTATGAGGCAGTCGCTCAAACTTCATCTAATGGAATGGGTCAATCTACTTGTATAGGTATTGGTGGAGATCCAATTAACGGAACAAATTTTATTGATTGCTTAGAGTTATTTTTAAAAGATAAAGAAACAAAATCCATAGTAATGATTGGGGAAATTGGTGGATCAGCTGAAGAAGAGGCAGCTGAATTTTTAAAAAGAGAGAAAACTAAGAAGCCAATGGTCGGTTTTGTCGCTGGCTTAACTGCTCCTCCTGGACGAAGAATGGGTCATGCTGGAGCAATTATTGCCGGAGGTAAAGGAGGAGCTGAGGATAAAATTGAGATAATGAAATCTGCAGGTATTACAATATCGAATTCACCAGCAGATATTGGAAAAACTCTCCTAGAAAAACTTAATGGTTGATTTTTACTAATATATGATAAAATAAATTATTAATGTCATCTTCAGATAACAATATAACATTTAAAAAAACATCATTTTTATCGGGAATAAATTCAGAATTTATTAACAAATATTACTCTGACTATCTAACGAATCCAAAATCACTACCTAAAAGTTGGAAACAATTTTTTGATGGTTTAAGCGAAGACGAAAAATTAATCTTAAAAGATATTAATGGTCCCAGTTGGTCGCCAGAAAAAAAAACTAAAAAAAATGATTTTGGTCAAATTGACATAAGCAACAAGGAGAATGAGTCTTCAGATTTAAACACAGAGTCTGTTAGACAAGCATCACAAGATTCTGTCCGGGCAATAATGTTAATTAGGGCTTACAGGATCAGAGGTCACTTAATATCAAATCTAGACCCTCTATCTATCCAAGAAAAAAAAGAACATTCAGAACTTAAACCAGAGACTTATGGTTTTAGTAAAAAAGATTATAAAAGAAAAATATTTCTAGATGGAGTTTTAGGACTTCAATATGCAGACCTGAATCAGATACTGGATATCCTTAAAAAAACTTATTGTTCTAATATCGGCTACGAATTTATGCATATGAGTGATCCAGAGGAAAAAGCTTGGATTAGAGATAGGATAGAGGGATTGAAAAAAGAAATCTCTTTCACAGAAAATGGTAAAAAAGCAATTTTAAATAAAATAATTCAAGCTGAAGGCTTCGAAAAATATTTACACGTAAAATTTGTAGGAACTAAAAGATTCGGTTTAGATGGTGGTGAGTCATTAATTCCTGCCCTAGAACAGATTATCAAAAGAGGAGGAAATCTAGGTGCTAAAGAAATAAAAATTGGAATGCCACACAGGGGAAGATTAAATGTTTTAGCAAATGTAATGGGTAAACCTTTCAGAGCAATTTTCAGTGAATTTTTTGGAAAAACAGTAAATACAAGCAAAGATTTCGAGGGAGATGTAAAGTATCATCTTGGAGCATCCTCTAACAGAGAGTTTGATGGAAATGTCGTTCATATAAGTTTAACTGATAATCCATCTCATCTCGAGGCAGTAAATCCTGTTGTTTTAGGACAAGTTAGAGCAAAACAATTTTTTCACAAAGATAAAGAGAGAAAAAAAGTAATCCCAGTGTTAATACATGGAGACGCGGCGTTCGCAGGACAAGGAATTGTTGCAGAATGTTTTGCGATGTCGGGATTGCCGGGTCACAATATTGGTGGAACAATCCATATAATTGTAAACAATCAAATAGGATTTACTACTGCCCCTAGATTTGCAAGATCTTCACCTTATCCCTCAGACGTAGCTAAAACTGCACAAGCTCCGATTTTTCACGTTAATGGAGATGATCCTGAAGCAGTTACACATTGTGCAAAAATTGCTACAGAATATAGACAAAAATTTAATCGTGATGTTGTAATCGATATGGTTTGTTACAGACGATTTGGCCATAATGAAGGGGATGAACCTTCATTTACACAACCAATTATGTATAAAAAAATTAAAAATCATCCAACTACATTAGCCATTTATGGTGAGAGACTTTCTAAGGAAGGTTTGACTAATATTAACCAACTACAAAAAGATAAAGTAAATTTTAAAAATTTTTTAGAGGAAGAGTTCTTATCCTCAAAGCACTATAAATCAGAATTAAAATGGTTTGATGGTGTTTGGTCTAGATTTAAACCAGGCTTGGGAAAAGATAAAAAAGGTAAAAGTGGTGTTGAAAAAAATGTTTTAAATCAAGTTGGAAAAGAAGTATTTAAGATTCCAAAAGATTTCAATGCTCATAAAACTCTTAAAAGAGTATTTGAGTTAAAAAGCAAAATGTTCTTAAGTGGTCAAATAGATTGGTCATCATCTGAGACCTTAGCTTTTGGAACTTTATTGACCGAAGGATTTTCAGTTAGACTATCCGGACAAGATTCTGGAAGAGGTACATTTAGTCAAAGACACGCCGTTTTAAGACATCAAGATAATCATGATCGTTACGTACCATTAAATAACATTCGAGTAGAACAAAAGAAATTTGAAATAATTGATAGCTTGCTATCAGAACTTGCAGTGCTTGGATTCGAGTATGGATATTCTTTATCTGAGCCTGAAACTTTGGTTTTATGGGAGGCACAATTCGGAGATTTTGCGAACGGGGCACAAGTTATAATAGATCAATTTATTTCTTCATCAGAGTCTAAATGGGGAAGAGCTAGTGGTCTTGTTCTATTACTACCTCACGGTTATGAAGGACAAGGACCAGAACATTCTTCTGCAAGACTTGAAAGATTTTTACAACTTTGTGCTGGAGAAAACATTCAAGTCGTAAATTGTACAACACCATCTAACTATTTTCATGTACTTAGAAGACAAATGCACAGAGAATTCAGAAAACCACTAATTATAATGACACCAAAATCTTTATTAAGACACAAGCGTTGCATATCAAATATTTCAGAATTTATTTCTAAAAGTACATTTCATAGAGTTTTAGAGGATGATGCATATAAAAAAGGTAGTAATTTAATCTCTTTGAAAAAAGATAACAAAATAAAGAAAGTAGTAATGTGTTCAGGTAAAATATATTACGACTTAATCGAGGAAAGAGAAAGGAATAAAAATAACGGTATTGTATTCGTTCGATTAGAACAACTCTATCCATTTCCGGCAAAAACTTTGGCTAAAGTTTTAAAAAAATATAAAAATGCCAAATTTATATGGTGTCAAGAAGAACCTAAAAATATGGGAGCCTGGAATACTGTCAGAAATTATATTGAAAGAACTTTAGAAATGATAAATTTTAAGGATATTAACATTAAATATGTAGGTAGATCAGCATCTTCAACGACTGCGACTGGAAATGCCAACAAACATCTTGCACAACAAAAAGAAATATTAGAAAAGATACTTAAATACTAATGCCAGAAAAAATTACAGTTCCTACTTTAGGTGAGTCAGTCACTGAAGCGACTGTTTCTAAATGGCTGAAGTCCCAAGGTGAAAAAGTAGTTGCTGACGAACCAATTGTAGAATTAGAAACTGATAAAGTAAATGTCGAAGTGCCAGCTCCATCAAATGGTGTTCTTGGTAACATTGAGGTAAAAGAGGGTGAGACTGTTAATGTTGGATCACTGTTGGGAACAATTAATGATAGCGCGAGCGGTGATATTGCACAGACTAAAGAAGTTAAGTCCTATAATCCCCCAAAAAAACAAACTAAACCAATTGAAGATAAAAAGAATAATTTAAAAAAGAAAAAAACAACTAAAGTATTAATAGATGAACCTGTTTTAAAATTGGAAGATGAAAAAGTAGAGGACGAACCATTAATTTTGGAGCAAGTACATGAAGAGAAGAAAATATCTAGTAAACCTTTTTTAACAAAAAAAGAGGCCCAAGTTTCTCCTGCTGCAAGAAAGCTGGCTAGTGAAGCAAAAATTGATTTAAATCAAGTTAAAGGTACTGGAAAAAACGGAATAATTTTAAAAGAAGATATAATGGCTCTTATGGGCTCTAAACCAGCCCCATCGGAAAGAAAAATTAAATATGGTCCGGAAGAAAGAGTAAAAATGACTAGGCTTAGACTTACTATAGCTAAAAGGCTTAAAGAGGCCCAAGAGAATGCGGCGATGCTTACAACATTTAACGAGGTAGATATGAGCGAAGTAATAGCTATGAGAAATCAATATAAAGAAGAGTTTCAAAATAATTACGGAGTAAAATTAGGTTTTATGTCTTTTTTTGTAAAAGCATGCGTGATTGGTTTGAAAAACTTCCCAGCTATTAATTCAGAAATACAAGCAGAAGAGATAGTTTATAAAAATTATTATAATATTAGTATTGCTGTTGGAACAGAAAGAGGTTTAGTGGTTCCAGTTTTAAGAGAAACAGATGAAATGTCCTTCGCTGATATTGAAAAAAATATCGCTAATCTTGGTCAAAAAGCTAGAGATGGGAAAATTACCATAGAAGATCTCCAAGGTGGTACATTCACAATAACTAATGGCGGAATTTATGGGTCGATGCTATCTACACCAATTTTAAATCCTCCACAATCTGCAGTGTTAGGAATGCATAATATTGTAGAAAGACCAGTAGTTATAAATGGGAATGTAGAAGCAAGACCAGTTATGTATCTAGCTCTATCTTATGATCACAGAATAGTTGATGGCAAAGAAGCTGTTTCATTTTTGAAAATCATAAAAGAGTCATTAGAACAACCTAAAAGATTATTTTTAAATATATGATATGGACAATTTTGATTTAGTAGTAATTGGAGGTGGACCAGGTGGATACGTCTGTGCAATTAGGGCAGCTCAACTAGGATTGAAAACTGCGTGCATAGAATCAAGGGGGACTTTAGGTGGAACATGTCTAAATGTTGGGTGTATCCCATCTAAAAGTCTATTGAATTTATCTGAAAATTTTCACAAAGCTAAAAAAGACTTTAACCATCAAGGAATAGAAATTGAGGGTATAAAACTTAATATTGAAAAGATGATGTCTAATAAAAATAAATCCATACAAGTTTTGACGAAAGGAGTAGAGTTTTTATTTAAAAAAAATAAAGTTACTTATATAAAAGGAAAAGGGGTACTTTTCTCAAAAAACGACATAGTAGTTTACGATAATAATAAAAAAACTAATTACAAAGCTAAAAATATAGTTATAGCCACAGGATCGTCTGTTGCTTCATTACCAGGCATAGAAATTGACGAAAAAAATATTATATCATCAACTGGAGCATTATCTTTAAAAAGTGTTCCAAAAAAATTAGCTGTTATTGGTGGAGGTTATATAGGTTTAGAAATGGGCTCTGTTTGGTCAAGATTAGGTGCAGAAGTAACAGTTATAGAGTACCTTGATTATATAACCCCAGGTATGGATAGAGAAATTTCAACAGAATTTAAAAAGATTTTATCTAAGCAAGGAATTATTTTCAAAATGGGCTCCAAAGTTAATAAAGTAAGTTCTTCCGGATCAGCTGTCACGATAAATTACACAGATTTAAAAAGCTCAAAAGATGAAAGTTTGGAATTTGATAAAGTACTCGTATCAGTTGGACGAAAACCTTATACTGATGGTCTAAATTTAACAAAAATTGGAATCAAAAAAGATAAAAAAGGAAGGATAGAAGTTAATTCTAAATTACAAACCTCAGTTAAAAATATTTTTGCCATCGGCGATGTAATAAAAGGACCTATGTTAGCTCATAAAGCTGAAGAGGAAGGCATAGCAGTCGCAGAAATTTTAGCGGGTCAAGCAGGTCACGTAAATTATGATGTGATACCTGGAGTAATTTATACTTCTCCAGAAGTTGCAACTGTTGGAAAAACAGAAGAGCAACTTAAAGATGAAAATAAGCCTTATAAAGTTGGTAAATTTCCTTTTTTAGCTAATTCACGAGCGAAGGTAAATAATGAAACAGAAGGTTTTGTAAAGATATTGGCAGATAGCAAAACTGATAAAGTTTTAGGTGTACATATTATTGGTCCTCATTGTGGAGATATGATTGCAGAGATGGCATTGGCAATGGAATTTGGAGCAAGTGCAGAAGATATTGCTAGAACATGTCATGCACACCCAACACACACAGAGGCTATTAAAGAAGCAGCATTAGCTGTTGATAAAAGACCAATTCATTTTTAATTAATAATATTTCTAATACAATTCTCTTATGAAATCGCAAGTTTTATTGCCAAAAGTTTTTAATTTCCCTTTTACTTATGATTCTAAGATTGAAAGTAAGATAGGGAATTTAGTAGAGGTTCCGTTTGGATCAAAAAAAGAAATAGGAGTAATTTGGAAAAATAATTATACAGAGCCAGAAAATATAAAAATTAAATATATAAGTAAAAAGACAGAATACTCTATTGATAGAAAATTAATCGACTTTATAGAGTGGTTTTCGATTTACAACATGGTTCCAATCGGACTTGTATTAAAAATGGCTATAGGCGGTTCAGATAAATACATAAAAAATAAAGACAGTCTTTTAGAGATAAAAAAAACTAAAACAAAAAACTTTAAATTAAATAATGAGCAGATTACTGCACTCAAGTTTCTAGAGAAATCTAATAATAAATTTAATGTGTCAGTTTTACTAGGCACTACCGGATCAGGTAAAACGTTGGTTTATTTTGAACGAATCAAAAAGATAATTAAAAATAATCGACAGGTATTAGTATTACTTCCAGAAATTTTTTTAACAAATGAATTTAAATCTAGATTTGAGGATTTTTTCGGTTTTGAACCTTCTGTTTGGCATTCGAAAATAACTCCAAAACAAAAAAGAATAATTTGGAAAGGATTAATAAAGAATAAGATTAAAATATTAGTAGGAGCCAGATCTGCATTACTCTTACCATTTAAAAAACTTGGTTTAATCATAGTTGATGAGGAACATGATAATTCATACAAGCAAGATGAAGGTGTAATTTATAATGCGAGAGATATGGCAATTTCTAGAGCACAATTTGAAAATATACCTATTCATCTTGTTACTTCTGTTCCGTCTATTGAAACTTTTAAAAATATTCAAACAAAAAAATATAGACATATTAAAATTTTTAAAAGGTATGAAAATTATCCATTGCCAAAAGCACAAATAATTAATTTGAATATAAATAAGATTAAGCACAAATTTATTGCAAATGAGACAATAGCTTTAGTTGAAAAATTTCTAAATAAAGGTGACCAAGTTCTTTTCTTTATTAACAGACGAGGTTTCGCACCTTATTTAATTTGTAAAAAATGTGGCAACAAACAAACATGTTCCAATTGCTCTTTGTATCTTACGTTTCATAAACTTAAAAATAAAGCAATATGTCATCACTGCGGTTTTGAAAAAAAAATTAAAGAAAAATGTAAATTTGAGGGAGATTGTGAAATGATAATGTACGGTCCAGGTGTTGAAAAAATATTTGATGAAACAAAAAAAATATTTCCTAACAAAAAAATATATATATTTTCAAGTGATTATTTAAAAACAAAAAAATTATCTAACGAATTGTTCAAGAATATTAAAGATAATAAAGTTGATATTTTAATAGGCACTCAAATGATTTCTAAAGGTTTTAATTTTCCAAAATTAAATTGTATTGTAGTTATTGATGCTGATTTTTCTGGAAGAGGATATGATCTACGAACAACAGAAAAGAATATCCAATTATATCATCAATTGAGTGGAAGAGCAGGGAGATTTAGTTCTGATTCTTTAATTATTTATCAAACGTTAACTCCATATAACGATACCCTCAATGAGTTGATAAAAAATAAATCAGAGCAGCTATTAACAAACGAGCTTTTATTAAGAAAAAAAAATATGTTACCCCCATATCAAAGATTGATATCAATCATTATATCTTCAAAAGATCGGTCTTTAAGTTTACAAGGCGCTAGAGAAATTAAATTAAGATTAAATCAAATTGATAACATAGAAGTTCTAGGACCCGTGGACTCCCCTTTGCTAAAAATTAAAAAGAATTTTAGATCTAGATTATTAATAAGGTTTAAAAATCAAAATTTAATGCAAAAAAAAATCAGTAAAGTATTAAATGGGCTTAAAATCTCATCTAAAATTAAACTTACAGTTGATGTTGATCCAATCAACTTCGCTTAAAATCAAATTGGCAACTTGATCAAGTTATTTTCTTATGGTACGACCACAACATATTTTCACAATTATTCTAACAACTTAAAATGAGCGCAAACAAATCTTTCTCTACTGAAACTTCAGAAAGATATTCGCGTGCTTTATTTGAAGTTTCTCAAGATTCAAATGAGCTAGATAAAGTAGAAAACGATGTAAAAAATTTTAAG
>CACNAY010000022.1 GCA_902618555.1 uncultured Pelagibacteraceae bacterium | reverse complement strand
ATCCGTAAAATAGAAATTTGTCACTAAAACTAGAAATACTAATAGCTGTTGTTACAGATGAAACTCCAGGAATTGGAACTATTTCTATTTTAGAATTAATGCATTCTTTTAAAAGTATTCTACCAGGATCAGATAAAAGAGGGGTACCTGCGTCTGAAATAAGTGACAAAATTTTGCCCTCATTAATATGTTCTATAATAACCTTAGTTTGTTTTTTCTCATTAAACTTGTGATAAGAAATCAACTTTTTTTTTATTTTTAAATGATTAAGTAATTTTAAAGAACGTCTTGTGTCTTCACATATTATGATGTCAGAACTTTTTAATACCTTAATAGCTCTGGATGTTATATCATCTAGATTTCCAATGGGGGTGGAAACTATATATAGAGTATTTAATTGTAATTTCATTTTATGAAAAAAAAAATCGTAATATTTTTATCTTATATAATTTTATTTTTTAATTCTAATCTTTTAAGTGATGACAATAATAAAAAGCTAAAAATTGGATTATTAGCACCTCTTACTGGGGAATATGCTGAATTAGGAAAATCACTACTTTATTCTTTACAATTAGCATTAGATGAAATTAACGATGAAAATGTTTTTATAGTTCCAAGAGATGCTGGTTTTAAAAATAAAACAAAATTGAAATTAGCTATAGAAGAAATTAAAAAGGAGGGGGCAAACATAGTAATTGGACCTTTAAGTAACGATGAATTTGAAGTTGTAAAAAAATATAATGACCTTATTTTTATTTCCCCTTCTAATATCTCACCAGAATTTATCGATAACATCATAAGCGTTGGTGTGAGCTTGGAGTCTCAGTTGATGTCATTAAACGATTTTATAAAAAAAAGAAATAGAAAAAAAACTATTATTATGTTTCCAGAAAATCAATATGCCAAGTTTATTGAAAGTAAGTTAAATAAATTAAATTTAGATGGTTATAAAATTTTCAAGTACAATCCTGATCCACAAGCACTTACAGGTGAAATAGAGACTTTAACAAATTATTCACAAAGAAAAAAAAATCTAGAACTTAGGAAGAAAATGTTTCAAGATAAAGAAGACGATCAATCAATAAAGGAATTAGAAAAACTTGAGCAACTTTACACATTGGGAAAAGTAAACTTTGACTCAGTAATTATCATTGATTTCGGTAATAATCTGAAAAGTGTACTAACATCTCTAGTTTATACAGATGTTAATCAAAAAGACGTTTTAATAACTACTGTCAATCAATGGTTTGATGAAAGCATTTTTTACGAAAACACTATCGAAACTCTTTATTATCCATCTATAAATTATAAAGAATTTAAAAAGTATAACGAAAAATATTTTGCGAAATTTTCTTCCTATCCTAATGAAATTACTATTTTGACCTATGACGCTCTAGGTCTAATTTATTATGCGTGGAAAAAAAATGGTAAAATAAACTCTGTAAATGATTTTTTATTTAAAAGTAAGATAAAAGGTAAAATAGGCACTTTTAGTTTTAAAGATAAAAAAGTTTCACAGGATTTAGATATATATAAAACTGAAGATAAAAAATTTATAAAGTTTTAATTTTTTTCTTTAATTTTTTGAATGCTAAAAATCTGTGGTCCATTTTCATTTTTCTTACTTTGGAAAATTGTCCAAAAGTTTTGTTATAATTTCTTGGTATAAATATTGGGTCATAACCAAAGCCTTTTTTTCCAATAATTTTGCTTGAAATTGTACCTTTGATTATACCTGTAACATTTACAATTTTTTTTTTGGGGTGTTTATAAGACAGACTGCAAACAAAAGTCGCCGATCTATTTTTTTTAATTTTCATTTTTTTTAAAATATAGATCATCGCTTTAGTAAAACTCCCGTGTTTTTTTGCAAGCCTGGATGAATAAATACCTGGCATGTTATTTAATGACTTAATACACAAACCAGAGTCATCAGAAATAACTGGATATTTTACAAATTTAGAAAAAAAATTTACTTTTAATTTTGAGTTTCCGCTAAATGATTTACTTGTTTCTTTTGGACTTGGTATTTTAAGAGAAATAGGCGAAATTTTTTTGTATTTTTTTGAAAGTAAATAAGCTATTTCTCTGAATTTTCCCTTGTTATGAGTACCAATTAAGATTTTTTTCATTTATATCTAGTAATTTAATAATCATTTACTATATAGCAATTAGATGTCCGAAAATAAGGAAAAAAACGCTGAAATAGCTAAAGAGCAGAAAGAAGAAGATCCAAAGGACAAGCAGCTATCAACAGAACAAAAATTAAAAGAAACTGAAGATAAACTTCTTAGATCATTAGCTGAAATTGAAAATCAAAGAAGAAGATTTGAAAAAGAGATAAAAGATGCTTTTGAATTTGGGTCTTTTAACTTCGCTAGAGAAAGTTTAGCTATACTAGATAATTTACAAAGAGCTAAAATAGCAATTAAAAATGATGAAATTTTAAAATCAAATAAAGATTTAGATAAATTTATAGAGAATATTTCTGTAGTCGAAAAAGATTTGATCTCAATATTTGAAAAAAATAAAATTATAAAAATTGAGGCTAAGGGTAGAAAATTTGACCCAAATTTGCACCAAGCAATGACTGAAATAGAAGATGATAAATGTGAGGCAGGGACTGTGGTACAAGAAATTCAATGTGGCTATATGTTGGGTGAAAGGTTATTAAGACCGGCATTAGTAGGTGTGGCTAAGAAAAAAGAATCAAAAAATGAGGAAAATAAAGAAAAAAAAGAGGGGAAATAACCTTGTAGTAGGGAAAAAAACACCCATATAAATTTAAGAAAAGGATAAATCATAATGAGTAAAGTAATTGGAATAGACTTAGGAACAACAAATTCATGTGTAGCCATAATGGATGGTTCACAAGCAAAAGTATTAGAAAACGTCGAAGGTGCTAGAACCACTCCTTCAGTGGTAGCCTTTTTAGAAAATGAAGAAAAGTTAGTTGGTCAGCCCGCTAAAAGACAAGCTGTAACAAATGCAGGTGACACTATATTTGCTGTAAAAAGACTTATAGGTAGAAAATTTGATGGGCCTTCAGTTCAAAAAGATATATCGAAAGTTCCTTATAAAATAGTCAAATCAGAAAATGGCGATGCGTGGGTTGAGGGAAAAGGAAAAAAATATTCGCCCGCTCAAATCTCAGCTTTTGTTTTACAAAAAATGAAAGAAACAGCGGAGAAATATTTAGGGCAAGCAGTTACTAAAGCTGTAATAACAGTTCCAGCTTATTTTAATGACTCGCAAAGACAAGCTACTAAAGATGCAGGAAAAATTGCTGGTTTGGAAGTTTTAAGAATTATAAATGAACCTACGGCAGCATCACTTGCTTACGGTCTTGATAAAAAGGGTGGTAAAAAAATTGCAGTATACGATCTAGGTGGTGGTACATTTGATATATCAATTTTAGAAATTGGCGACGGTGTTTTTGAGGTTAAATCAACTAATGGTGACACTTTTTTAGGTGGAGAAGATTTTGATGATGCAATCGTCGAATACCTTGCATCTGAGTTTAAAAAAGATAATGGTATTGATCTTAAAACTGATAAATTAGCTTTACAAAGATTAAAAGAAGCAGCCGAGAAAGCAAAAATTGAACTCTCTTCTGCTGCTCAGACTGAAATAAACTTACCTTTTATAACTGCCGATAAAACTGGTCCAAAGCATTTAAATTTAAAATTTACTAGAGCTAAACTCGAAGCGTTGGTTCAAAACTTAGTTGATAGAACTTTAGAGCCTTGCAAAACAGCTTTAAAAGACTCTGGTTTTTCTGCAGCAGAAATTAATGAAATAGTGCTAGTTGGTGGTATGACAAGAATGCCAAAAATAATTGAAACAGTAAAAAATTTCTTTGGGAAAGAACCAAACAAAAGTGTAAACCCTGATGAAGTTGTTGCAATGGGAGCAGCTATACAAGGTGGTGTATTACAAGGTGACGTTAAAGACGTCTTGCTTTTAGATGTAACTCCTCTTTCGCTAGGTATTGAAACTCTAGGAGGAGTATCAACAAAATTAATTGAAAAAAATACCACAATACCAACAAAGAAAAGTCAGGTATTTTCTACAGCTGAAGATAATCAGCCCGCTGTATCTATCAGAGTACTCCAAGGAGAAAGGGAAATGGCTGCAGATAATAAAATTTTAGGAAATTTCGAATTAGTTGGAATACCTCCAGCTCCTAGAGGGACACCTCAAATCGAAGTAACATTTGATATTGATGCTAATGGTATCGTAAGCGTTTCAGCAAAAGATAAAGGTACTGGTAAAGAACAAAAAATTCAAATTCAAGCTTCTGGTGGTCTTTCGGATGAAGAAATACAAAAAATGGTTAAAGACGCTGAGGCTAATAAAGAGGCGGATAAAAAAAAGAGAGAGTCTGTAGATGCAAGAAATCAAGCCGATAGTTTAGTTTTTTCGACAGAAAAAAGTTTAAAAGAACATGGAGATAAAGTATCTGCTGAGGAAAAAAAATCGATCGAAAATGGTATAGCAGATCTAAAAAAGTCTCTTGAAGGAACTGATATAGAAGAGATTAAGAAAAAAACTCAAAACCTGATTCAAGTATCTATGAAATTGGGCGAAGCAGTTTACAAAAGTCAGCAAAAAAAAGATGACAATAATAAAGGTCCTAGTGGCGGAGCAAAAGACACTAAGCCGAGTGAAAAAGATAATGTTGTAGATGCAGATTTTGAAGACGTAAAAGAAGATAAAGAAAAAAGCGCCTAAGATAAAAAATAAGGAGACGTCCTGTGGCTAAAAGAGATTGTTATGATGTCTTAGGTATACCTAAAGGCGCATCTAAAGATGATATCAAAAAAGCTTACAGAAAATTAGCCCTTAAATATCACCCAGACAAAACTAAAGGTGATAAAACTTCAGAAGAAAAATTTAAAGAGGCAAGCGAAGCCTACCACATACTCTCTGATGAAAAAAGAAAAGCAAACTACGATCAGTTTGGTCACGCAGCTTTTGAGGGAGGTACGGGTGGTGGTGGATTTCAAGGTTTTGGTGGGTTTGATAGCTCGTCTTTTTCAGACATTTTTGAGGATTTCTTTAGTGATTTTGGAGGAGGGTCTTCTAGAAGATCAAGTAATAGAGGAAATGATTTAAGGTACGATGTGAGTATTAGTTTGGAAGAAGCATACAAAGGAACTGAAAAAAATGTAAGATACACAACTTATAAATCTTGTAAATCTTGTCAGGGAAGTGGAGCAGCTAAAGGCTCAAAGCCCATTAGATGTGATTATTGTTCCGGGAGAGGAAAAGTAAGAACAAATCAAGGTTTCTTTACGGTTCAACAAACCTGTCCTCAATGTAGCGGTTATGGAGAGATGATAGGTACACCTTGTAATAGTTGCAATGGTAATGGAAAAACACAAACAAACGAAAATGTTACAGTGAAAATTCCTAAAGGAGTTGACGATGGAACTAGAATAAGATTATCTGGAAAAGGTGAAGCTGGTTCAAAAGGTGGTTCAAGTGGAGATTTGTACTTATTTATATCAATAGATAACCATAATATTTTTAAGAGGTCAGACGAAAACTTATATTATGAATTACCTATTTCTTTTTCTGATGCAGCTTTAGGAACTTCTGTAGAGGTACCTTCAATCGATGGAGGTAAATCTAAAATAAAAATTCCAACAGGTACTCAACATGGAAAACAACTAAGATTAAAGGGCAAAGGTATGCCTGTTCTAAGAAGAAACGTATATGGTGATCTTTATATTAGAGTTGTTACTCAAGTGCCGACATCACTTTCTAAAAGACAAAAAGAAATATTAGAGGAATTTAACGAAATAGAGGCTAATAAACCAGATCCAGTTATAAAAAACTTTTTTGAAAAAGCCAAAAAATTTTGGAAAAAAACTTAATTTAAATGGGAAACGATCAAATAATGTCTGCAATATTTCTTATTGCAGTGCTTGCTTTAATCTTACCAGGCTTTTTATCCACTAATAATAGACTTAAGCAATTTTTAAGCAATTTATCTATCTGGACTATAATTGTACTAGTGATTATTGTAGTTATTTATTTAATTAGATAATGAAAAAAATTAATTTGGCTATAACAGGATGCATGGGGAGAATGGGTCAACAGCTCATAAAATCTATAAAGAAAAACAAAAATTTTAAACTGGTATCCTTGACTGAAAACAGAGAGATAAATAAAAAAATTTCAGGAATAAGACCTGAGTTTAATTCAGTAAATGCATTCAAAAAAGCAAATATAATTATAGATTTTACTGTTCCTAAATGTACCCTAGAAATTCTTAGAATAGCAACAAAACAAAGAAAAAAAATTGTAATAGGCACAACTGGTTTCACAAAAAAAGAGGAAAGTTTGATAAAAAAATTTTCAAAAAAAATTCCAATTTTAAAAGCTGGAAATATGAGTTTAGGAATTAATTTACTTATGTATCTTACTGAAATAACTTCAAAATCTTTAGGTAAAAACTTTTTGAGTAAAGTTTTTGAAGTTCATCATAAACATAAAAAAGATTATCCCTCAGGAACAGCGTTAATGCTAGGAAAAGGAATAGCAATTGGTAAAAATAAGGATTTTTACAATATAGTTGGCAAAAAGTATCTTAACAAAAAAACATTTCCTTATGGAAAAAAAATTAACTTTAACTCAATCAGGCGAGGTGAGGTAATTGGTGAACATGAAGTAACCTTTTCTAGTGGAAAGGAAATTGTTAAATTAAATCATGAGTCCTTTGATAGAGCACTTTATTCTGAGGGTGCGCTAGCGGCAGCAAAATGGTTATTTAATAAAAAGTCAGGATTATACTCAATGAGAGATCTTTTAAATTTTAAGTGAATAATAAGGATAAATCTAAAATAATTATAAAAGTTTTAAATAAAACCTATCCTAAAGTCCCTATTCCACTTAATTATAAAAATACTTTTACTCTCTTAATATCAGTTCTTTTATCGGCACAATGCACTGATATAAACGTTAACAATGTAACAAAAAAAATTTATCCAAAATATCATAAGCCAGAACATTTTGTAAAACTAGGAAGAAAAAAGATTGAAAGATTAATTAAAAAAATTGGAATTTTTAGAATTAAAGCAAAAAGTATTTTTAATTTATCTAAAAGATTGATTGAGAAACACAATGGAAAAGTTCCTAAAACTTATGAAGAGCTTGAAAAATTGCCTGGTGTTGGGCATAAAACTGCTAGCGTGGTGATGTCACAAGGATTTGGATATCCTGCATTTCCAGTAGACACTCACATTCATAGACTTGCTCAAAGATGGGGCTTAACAAATGGAAAAAACGTTGTCCAAACTGAAAAGGATTTGAAGGATATATTCCCAAAAAAATACTGGAACAAACTCCATCTTCAAATTATTTGGTATGGTAGGGAATATTGCAAGGCTAGAGACTGCCATGGAATTACTTGTAAAATTTGCAGAAGCTGTTATCCAAACAGAAAAAGGCCAATCAAAACTAAAAAAGCATGAAAAAAATGAAAATTTTAGGTATCGGAAATGCAATAGTAGATGTAATTTGTAAAGTTGAGGAAAGTTTTATTAATCAGAATTCTTTAACTAAAAGTACAATGAAATTGGTCGATAAAAAAGACCTTAAAAAGATAATCTCGAGTCTTAATATAGAAGAGACAATATCTGGCGGTTCAGTAGCTAATTCAATTGTAGGCCTTTCCCAGTTAAATAATAATGTTGGATTTATAGGTAAGGTTAGTAACGACGAGTTCGGGATTAAATATGAAGATGGATTAAAAAGAGAAAAGGTAAAATATTTTTACTCAAAAAAAAAAGAAACTACTCCTACAGGGACTTGTTTGATTTTAATAACACCTGACTCTGAGAGAACTATGGTAACCTTTCTTGGCACTGCTGGTAAAATAAATGAAAATGATATCGATATTAATGCCGTAAAAACAAGTGAGATTTTATTTCTAGAGGGATATTTATGGGATGAAGGTGACCCCAAGAAAGCTTTCGAAATAGCAATTAACAATTCGAATAAAGTTGCAATGACACTCTCTGACTTATTTTGCGTAGAAAGACACAAACCACATTTTCTAAATTTAGTAGAAAAAAAATTGGATATTACTTTTGCGAATGAACAAGAAATTATGTCGCTAATTGATGCGAAAAAATTTGAAGATGTAATTGAATTTTCAAAAAAAATAAAAAAATTAATCATCATTACAAGAGGTAGCAAAGGTGCTTTAGCTATAAATAATGACGAAGTTATAGAGTGTTCAGCAAAAAAAGATCTTAAAATTGTAGATCTTACAGGTGCAGGTGATTTATTCGCAGCTGGATTTCTTGATGGATATATTAAAGGTAGATCTTTAAGAGAAAGTTTAGAAAAAGGTACTGAAATGTCCTCAAAAATTATTCAGACAATAGGAGCGAGATTAAAATAAGTTATTTTTTTCTTCTTTTAAAACTTCCTTTTCCTTTTTTAGGTTTTATAACTCTTTTGCGATATTTTTTACTAAATAAATCGATTGCAAACTTGTTTCTTTTTTTCAAAGATAATATCCCTCTTTATCGTTGAGTATAAATTTTTCATCAAGAAATTTTTCAATAATTTTTTTTCTTAGCCTGTATATATGTGTTTCAACAGTATGGGTGTCTGATTCAGAGGAGTATTGCCAAACTAGGGATAATATTTCATCTTTTGAAACTGCTTTTTTTTTATGTAACAAGATCTCTAGAAGTTGAATTTCTTTTTCAGTTAAAATTATTGATTTGTTATCTTTTGTTAATTTTTTCTCATTTTTATCTAATAAGTATTTTTTTATTGGTATTGAGGAATTTTTGGCAAATTCTTTTTTCGCAACACTTCTTTCTATAAGACTATTTATTTCTTCAATGGTTGCAGGGAGCTTTAAAACATAATCGTATTTTTTTGAAACTTGAGAGTGATCGCTTGTTGCTAATATCTTTAAACACTTATATTTTGTAAACATATCCTTCAGTTGATCATCATGAAATGTATCTTTGTGACATATAATGCCATGTAAATTACTTTTAAACGAGGAAGATAATTTATCTTTATGTGAAGAAATGTTAAACTTAAAATATGATTCAAGCTCATTAAATGAAGATACAAAACTTTCTGGGCCAGTAATAAGTATACTCAATTTATGCATATATTAATTAAAAATAAATTACTAATTTATGACAATTATAAAGTAAAATGTGCAATAGGTAAAAGAGGAATTGGAATAAAAAAAAACGAGGGAGACCTAATAACTCCAAAAGGAACTTATAAAATAGAAGGTATTTTCTATAGACCAGATAAAATTCAGAACTTGAGAACAAAAATTAGAAAAAAACCGATTTATAAGAATATGGGTTGGTGTGATGATCCGAAGTCAAAGAAATATAATCAATTAATTAAATTACCTTTTAGATTTAATTGTGAAAAACTCTATAGAGCGGATGGAATATACGATATTATATTAGTTTTAGATTTTAATACAAATCCTATAAAAAAAAATAGAGGAAGTGCTATTTTCATACATATTGCAAAAAATAATTATTCACCAACAAAAGGATGTGTTGCAATTAAGAGAAGTGATTTAAAAAAACTTGTAAAAAGAATAAACGAAAGGACTTTTGTCAAAATTGCCTAAGATCTCGATCCAAAGATAGAACTACCAATTCTTACAAAAGTAGCGTTGAATCTTATGGCTTCAACATAATCCGCAGACATACCCATACTAAGTTCACTTAATGCTAAAGAATTATTTATTTCTTCGATTGATTTAAAATATTTAGTTGTTTGTGTATCATTTGGTGGAATTATCATTAAACCAATTATATCTAACTTTAATTCTTGAGTACAATAAGTATAAAAAGAGTCTAGCTCATTAACAGATATTCCAGATTTTTGAAATTCATTACCAATATTTACTTGAATAAAATATTTGAGCAATCTGTTAGAATTATTTTGACATTTAAAGAGTGTATCGGCAAGTTTTTGATTATCTAACGAGTGGATGTAATCAAAAATTTCTATTGCATTTTTTGCTTTATTACTTTGAAGCTTTCCCACCATATGAAGCTTTATATTTTGATTAAGATTTTTTATTTCTGTCCATTTTGCTAAAGCTTCTTGAACTTTATTCTCACCAAAATGGTCATGTCCATAATCGATTAAAGGCTTGATATAATCTAATTCAAAAGTTTTG
>CACNAY010000021.1 GCA_902618555.1 uncultured Pelagibacteraceae bacterium | reverse complement strand
TAGAAAAACCACAGCAGTCTTTTTTGTTTGATACTGACACAAGTTCTAAAAAAGAGCAAGTTACTACGAAAACTAAATATAAATTACCAGATATAAATTATTTAGAAAAAAATTTATCTAAACTTAGTTCTGATGGAAATAAAAATCGTCCAGATGCTGGCTTTATGGAAAAAATATTATTAGACTTTGGTATAGATGGAAAAATTAAAACAATTAATAATGGTCCCGTGGTAAGCCTTTATGAATTTGAACCAGCTCCCGGTGTAAAAGTGTCTAAAATTATAAATTTATCAGAAGATTTAGCGAGAAATACTAGTTCAACTTCTACAAGAGTTTCCGTCATACCAGGTAAAAACACTGTTGGTATCGAAATTCCAAACGAGGAAAGAGAGAGTGTATCACTAAGAGAAATAATTTCTTACGATAAGTTTCAAAAAAAAGATGTGAGACTTCCGATAGCATTAGGTAAAAGTATTTCTGGAATGCCAATTGTTGGTGATTTAACCTCAATGCCTCATCTTTTAATTGCGGGCACAACAGGTTCAGGAAAGTCTGTATGTATTAATACAATAATTGTTTCTCTGCTTTACAAGCTAAGTCCAGATCTTTGTAAATTTATTTTAATCGATCCAAAAATGTTAGAACTATCAACTTACGAAGGAATACCTCATTTATTAACTCCGGTTATTACTGATGCTAAAAAAGCTACATCGGCTTTATCATGGACTGTCAAAGAAATGAACAGCAGATATAAATTGATGAGCAAGGTAGGCGTAAGAAACATTGATGGATACAATGCTAAACACAAACTTAAGATGCCTTACATCGTTGTAGTAGTTGACGAGATGTCAGACTTGATGCTTGTAGCTGGAAAAGAAATTGAAAACTACATTCAAAAATTATCACAAATGGCAAGGGCTGCAGGTATTCATATTATCATGGCTACACAAAGACCTAGCGTTGATGTAATAACAGGTACAATAAAAGCTAATTTCCCAACAAGAATATCTTTTCAAGTTAGTTCTAAAATTGACAGTAGAACTATTTTGGGGGAGCAAGGTGCTGAACAATTACTTGGAAAAGGAGACATGTTATTCATGTCATCAGCAAATAGAATAGTTAGAATTCATGGGCCTTACGTTTCTGAACAAGAAATTGAGAAAATTACAAATTCTTTGAGAGCACAAGGAGAGCCAGATTATATGGAAGAAATTACTTCTCAAGAAACAACTGAAAGCTCATTAACGCCTGGAAATGAAGGTGATGAGGATGAATTATTCAATCAGGCTGTAGAAATCATAAAAGCTGAAGGAAAAGCCTCTACAAGTTTCTTACAGAGAAAACTACAGATAGGATACAATAGAGCTGCTAGAATTATTGATATGATGGAAGAAAAAGGTATTGTTAGTAAGGCAAATCATGTTGGTAAACGTGAAGTTCTTTAAAAAAATATTTTCATTCATGTCTTTTTTATTAATTACAACGAGTTTGTTAGCTAATGAGAAAGATCAAATAGTGACACATTTAAAAAGCTTAAACTCTTTAGAATTTACATTTGATCAGTTAATTAATGAAAAAGCAGAAAAGGGTAGCTGTCTTTTAGAATTTCCTGGAAAATTAAAATGCAATTACTTTGATGACAAGAGAAAAGAACTGGTTATTAATGATAAGAGATTAGCAATAACACAGAAAAGGTATAATAAGACTTACCATTATCCGATTTCAAAATCTCCATTCCTAAATATTTTATATAAGGATAAACTTTTAGAAATAGTGTACTCAGGGGAATTAGAAGTAACTGATCAAATAATTAAGCTTATTTATTTTGGTGATAATAAAATTACAATTTTTTTTGACAAAAAAAATCTAGATTTGAAAGGGTGGAAGATTAAAGATCAATACAACAATAATATAAATTTCTCCCTAAAAATTGTTGCTAAAAATGACGTCTTTAAAAAAGGTACCTTTAAAGTACCTGAAATAAACTAAGCCACAAAATCAATTTCTTCCTCTTTGAAAATTTCAAACCCTTTGGATTTATAGTTTTGTAATGCGTGTTTGTGGTCTAAACTACAAGTATGAACCCACATTCTTTTAGGATTTTTTCTTGATGCACTTGCAATGGCATGATTTACAAGTGTTGAACCAAGCTTTAAACCTCTAAATTCTTTTAGTACTCCTAAATTGATAAGCTCTACTTCATTTGATCCAGGATGATATTCTTGTTCGTAATATCCTACTAAATCTTCGCCCTTTTTAAGAACGTGCGTTTCTAAATTTTTATTCGTAACATATTTTACCCACTCACTATCAGACCAAGGTAATCTGTCTCTCCAATAGTGATCTACGCCTATTTGTTTATAGAAAAACCTGTTTAAGTGGAAATTATCGTTATCATCCAAAATAATTTGAAAGTTTTCTGGTAGATTCAAATCAATAGTTTTTGAAAAATCTTTTATTTCTAAAAAATATCTTTTTACTCTTGAAACCATCAGCTGACCATTTTTCCAATCTTTTCGCCTGCAAATATATGAAAATGTAAGTGAGGAACTTCCTGCCCGCCATCGGTGCCGATATTAGTTAAAGCCCGGTAACCTTTATCTTTTGCACCCATTAAATTTGCAACATGTGTCACGGCTTTATTTAACTCTACAATCTCTTTATCTGAAGCTTTGTTGTTGAAATCATTAAGATCAACGTATTCACCTTTAGGAATAACTAAAACATGAACTTTTTTTTGAGGATTAATATCATGAAAAGCTAAAACATGGTCATTTTCATAAACTTTTTTACACGGAATTTCTCCCCTTAGAATTTTAGCAAATATATTATTCTTGTCGTAACTCATTTCTGTCTTTTCTTAAGCTCACTCATCACATCTTCAATTTTTATGTTGTTAGCCTCTAAGTAAACCATCAAATGATAAACCACATCGGCAGCTTCGTGTATCTTATTTGAATTTTTTTCCACAGATTCTATTAATTCGCCTATTTCCTCTTTTACTTTTGAAACACTTAAGTTTTTATCGTTCAAAAGTTTGTTAGTATAAGACTTATCTGGAGAAGAATTTTTTCTCTCTCTGATTGTTTTAATTAGTTGTTCTAGGTTTTCAAACATTTTATAACCTTACCGATACATTTTTAGAATTCAAATATTCTTTAGCATCTTCAATTTTATATTCACCATAATGAAAAATAGAAGCCGCCAAAACTGCGCTTGCGCCGCCTTTAACAATGCCATCGTATAAGTGATCTAGATTTCCAACTCCACCAGAAGCTATCACAGGAATATTGGTACTATTTGTAATTGTTTTTAATAAATCAATATCGTAACCAGATTTAGTTCCATCTTTATCCATTGATGTTAATAAAATTTCTCCGGCTCCATTTTCTTCTACTTTCTTAGCAAACTCCACTGCATCAATACCTGTTTTATTTCTTCCACCGTGAGTAAACACTTCCCATTTATTTTCTGAGACTTTTTTGGCATCAATCGCAACAACAATGCATTGGGATCCAAATTTTTTTGATGCTTCCTTTACAAAATTAACATTCTTGACTGCGGCAGTATTGATAGAAACTTTATCAGCACCTGCTAATAATAAATCGGTAATATTTTGAATAGTTCTAACTCCACCTCCAACAGTTAAAGGAACGAAACATTCTTTCGCAGTTTTTCTAACAATATCAATAATCGTCTCTCTATTTTCATTTGAAGCGGTAATATCAAGAAAACAAATCTCGTCAGCGCCACCTTCGCTATAAATTTTAGCTTGTTCTACTGGATCTCCAGCATCTTTTAATTCAACAAAGTTGATACCTTTAACAACTCTTCCATCTTTAACATCAAGGCAAGGTATAATTCTATTCTTAAGCATCAATTTCCTTTGCTAACTCATCAAGTTTAATATCACCATCATAAATAGCTTTGCCGATAATAATACCTTCAATTTTTTTATTATTTAATTCTTTTGCTTTCTTAATATCGCTTATTGTAGAAACACCTCCTGAAATTACAACAGGACAATTAGAAATTTCTGCAATCTTTGCAGTCTCCTCAAAGTTAGGACTAGTTTTCATTCCATCTCTGTTAATATCCGTGTAAATTATTCTGCTTACTCCATAGTTATTTACTTCTTTGAGAAAATCTATAGTTTTAACATTTAGATTTTCTTTCCAACCTGACACCGAAAGATTTCCATCCTTCGAGTCTAATCCTAAAGCAATTTGACCTTTAAACTTTTCACAAGAGTTTTTTAAAAATTCTTTATTTTTAATCGCGCCGCTACCCAAAATTACTTTCTCAACACCAGCATCGATATATTGTTTAATGCTTTCTGTTTTTCTTACACCACCACCTATCTCGATTTTAAAATCGTATTTGCTAACTATCTCCTTAATAATATCTAAATTGACTGTTTTACCAGTTAATGCTCCGTCTAGATCAACGATGTGCAAGTTTTTAAAACCGTGATCTCTATATTTAGCTGCTTGCTCAATAGGTGAAGCTTTATATTCAGTTTTATTTTCGAAGTCACCTTTGATTAATCTTACGCATTTCTTATCTTTAATATCTATTGCAGGAAATATTTTCATTATAATTTTAAAAAGTTATCAATTACTTTTAATCCAATTTTATCACTTTTCTCAGGGTGAAACTGCGTTCCAAACAAATTATCTTTCTCAATTGCACATACGATTTTTGATGAATAATCTGTTGTTGCTGAAATAACTGATTTATCTTCAGGAATAAACTCATAACTATGAACAAAGTACATATGTGATTTATTTTTTATATCCTTAAATATTTTACTTTCCTTTTGAATTTCAATTTCGTTCCAACCGATGTGCGGAAGTTTAAATTTCCCTTTTTGATTATCAATTTTAGAAACTTTTCCTGCAATCCAACCTAATCCCCTTGTTTCTGCTTCTTCATAACCAATATCAGCAAACATTTGTAAGCCCACGCAAATACCTAATAAAGGCTTCTTATTTGTTATTGCGAATTCTTTAAGCGTATCAACTAATCCGTTAATACTATTAAGAGAGTCTACACAGCTTTTAAATGATCCTTGTCCTGGTAAAACAATTTTGTCACTGGATTTAATTTTTTTTATATCTGAGGTTACCTCTATATTAACTTTACCTTTAGCCACCTCTGTAAAAGAATTTATGACAGAGCTTATATTGCCCGATTGGTAGTCAACAATTGTGACGTTCATCAATTTTAAATAGAGCCTTTTGTCGAAGGTACCGAGTTTTTTATTCTTTTATCTATCGCTAAAGCATCTTTTAATGATCTAGCTAAACCTTTGTAACATGACTCAATCTTGTGGTGGCTATTTTCACCGTAAATATTTTCTATGTGTAAAGTAACTCCAGCTGATTGTGAAAAAGCTTGGAACCACTCCTTAAATAATTCTGTATCCATCTCGCCAAGTTTTTCAACCGGTAGATTTACTTTCCAGATTAAATAAGGTCTATTTGATACATCTATTGAAACTCGGCTTAAAGTTTCATCCATGGGAATCATTGTTGATGCGTATCGTGTAATTCCTTTTCGATTACCTGCTGCTTTTTTAATAGCTTCTCCAATTGCTATGCCTGTATCCTCAGTAGTGTGGTGCAAATCTATATGTGTGTCACCTTTTGCTTTGACTTCTAAATCAATAAGGGAATGTTTAGATAATTGTTCCAACATATGATCTAAAAAACCTATTCCAGTTTTAATTTTGTACTTTCCTTTTCCGTCCAGATTGACCGCGACAGAAATACTGGTCTCTTTTGTTTTCCTGATAATTTTTGCTTTTCTACTCATAAACAATGCCTGATTTACCTTTGATATATATTTAAATGGCCATTTTATCAATAAATCACTATTGAAGATCTCAAATTAATCTCCACATATAACTTCATGAATACAGCTGAAAAATGGCATGGTACTACAATTGTCCTTCTCAGAAAGGGCGGGGAGACTATTGTAGCAGGTGACGGTCAAGTCAGTCTTGGTAATACAGTTTTAAAAAGCAAGGCCAAGAAAGTTAGAAAAATTGAGAACAGAGGAGTAATTGCAGGCTTTGCTGGTTCAACCGCAGATGCTTTGACTTTATTCGAAAGACTTGAAGCAAAATTAGAGAAGCATGCTGGAAACTTACAAAGAGCAGCTGTAGAGTTAGCTAAAGATTGGAGAAGTGACAAATTTTTAAGAAGATTAGAAGCATTAATGGCAGTTGCAGATAAAAATCACAGCTTTATAATTTCTGGAACTGGCGATGTTTTAGAACCAGAGGATGGAATAATTGGAATAGGATCTGGAGGGAACTATGCTCTCGCTGCTGCAAAGGTATTAATTGAGACTGATATGAAAGCAGAAGAAATCGCAAGAAAAGCATTAAAAGTAGCATCAGATATCTGCGTGTTTACAAACAATAACATAACGATGGAAAAAATTTAAATGTCAAAATCAAAAAAAGAAACAAATTTAAAACTTGTTAAAGGATCTAAAACTGACAGCTCAAAGGTCAGCGCTCTTTCTCCAAGAGAAATAGTTTCAGAGCTAGATAGGTATGTAATTGGTCAAAAAGAGGCAAAAAAAGCTGTTGCTGTTGCATTGAGAAATAGGTGGAGAAGGCAGGCCCTTACTGACGAAATGAGGGACGAAGTATTACCAAAAAATATACTTATGATTGGCCCAACAGGAGTAGGTAAAACTGAGATATCAAGAAGACTTTCGAGATTAGCTGAAGCACCTTTCATAAAAGTTGAAGCAACAAGATTTACAGAAGTTGGATACGTAGGTAGAGATGTTGAACAAATCGTCAGAGATTTGATTGAAATTGCAATAGCGATGGAAAGAGAGAGAAAAAGAAAAGAAGTTAAAGCTAAAGCTGAATTAAAGGCTGAGGAAAAAGTTTTAGATGCTTTGGTTGGGAATAAAGCGAGCGTTGCTACAAGAGAAAGTTTTAGAAAAAGACTTAGAAATGGAGACTTAGACAATAACGAAATCGAAATAGAAGTTCAGGATATGTCCTCTGGATTACAAAGTTTTGAAATACCTGGTATGCCTGGAGGAAACGTTGGTATGGTTAATCTCGGAGATATTCTTGGAAAATCCATGGGAAATAAAAAAGGTAAAAAGAAAAAAATGAGTGTTAAAGAATCACACGGAATTTTAGTAGCCCAAGAGTCAGACAAAATGATTGAAGAAGATAAAATAATTAAAGAAGCCAAAAAAACAACTGAAGAAAATGGAATAGTATTTCTAGATGAGATTGATAAAGTTTCTGCAAGAAGTGACAGGGTTGGAGGAGATGTTTCTAGAGAGGGTGTTCAAAGGGATTTGTTACCTTTAATTGAAGGGACAACAGTAAGCACTAAACATGGGCCAATCAAAACTGATCATATCTTATTTATTGCTTCAGGCGCTTTCCAATTAGCCAAACCATCTGACTTGTTGCCTGAATTGCAAGGGAGATTACCTATAAGAGTCGAATTAAACGCTCTCAATGAAGAGGATTTTAAAAGGATTTTAAAAGAGCCAGATAATAGTTTAATTAAACAATATAAGGCATTGTTAAAAACAGAGGATGTAAATCTTGAATTTTCAGAGGACGGTATTGATATGCTTGCAAAGATTTCTGCGGAAGTAAATTCTTCAGTCGAGAATATTGGAGCTAGAAGACTTCATACTATAATCGAGAAAGTTTTAGACGATATAAGTTTTAATGCAACTGATAAAGCTGGAGAAACTATTACCGTCGATAAAAAATTTGTTCAAGACAATCTAGGAAATTTAGTAAAAGATACAGATCTATCGAAATTTATATTATAAATTTTTTAATTTAATTAATAAAGCGCCTGCACCGCCATCTTTGATTTCAGCTTCGTTTATAGAAATAATAAAATTACTCAAATCTTTTTCAGATTTTATAAATTCAGGAACTGAATACTTAAGTGTTCCAAAATTTTTTGAAACATATATATCTTTTTTATTTTTTGAATGTAAACCTTTCCCAGTAATTAATAATATTTCTTTATAATTATTTTCTTTGCAAGAAAGTATGATCTCTCTAACCTTTCTGTTGGCATCATCTAACGTATATCCATGAAGATCGTATTTGTATCTCCCTTTTCTGTCATTTTCTTTAGAATTATTTTTATCTTTATTGTAAATATCAGATGGATTTTTTATGTATTCTTCCCAAACTTTTATATTATCTTGGTCTAGATCTTTTTTCTTGATCACTAGCTAATAATTTCAGACAAATACCAATTTGGACTGTTCTGATTTACATTTCTTGTAAATTTCCAGTTATCTGAAACAAATTTAATTTTATCTGGATTTCCCTCAATAACATTATTCTCTTTGTCTCTTTTTACAGAGATAACCTCTGCAGCAAATTTAACGTTTGCAAATAAGTTGTCTTTAATCTTTTCATATTTTTCAACGGATGACTCTTTTATACCTATGAAAGTGAATTCAGATTTAATATTTTCTTTGTTTCTAGCTTTTATTGCGTCAGAGAAGTTTGAAAACATATTCGGTGAGAGTAATGATTTTAATTTAATTAAATCTCCATTAGCAAAAGAAGTTAATATAGTTTCGTAAGCTATTTCAGCTCCCTGAAGAAACTCTTTTTTCTCTTTTCCCTCTAGTATTTCTAAATTTTGTTTTTTTGGTTCAATGTCTTTTTTAGGCATACTAAATTTTTTCTCATCAAAGCTTGGATAAACTTTGGTTTCGTGCCCAGTTTTTCTTCCTAAAATACTTCTTAATCTCAGAATTATAAATCCTGCTATCATACCAAGTAAAATTATATCTAAATAACCAAAACTGTTACTCATAATTTGATAAATATACATGAATAATATATTTTTGTATCAGACAAATGAACACATTTTTCCTAATATTTATAGTTTTGCCAGCTTTAGAGATATTTTTTATGATAAAAATTGGTACAGAAATAGGAGCTTTAAGTACTTTAGCTTTAATTTTTCTCACGGCTATTCTTGGTGTGTTTTTTGCAAGAGTTCAAGGCATTCAAACTTTAAAGTCCGGATTGATAAATTTATATCAAAACAAAATTCCTGTTTATGAAATTATGTCTGGAGCATCTATAGCTTTTGCGGCGCTTCTTTTAATCATACCAGGTTTTTTAACTGATTTAATTGGGTTCATACTTTTAGTTCCTTTCACTAGAAATATATTATTCGAAGTGATTGTAAAGAATAAAACCAAGTCAACTAATAGCAAAAAAGAAATTGATACAATAGATGGGGAAATTGTAAAAAAAGAAAAAGATGAATTATAAAATTATTGGTAAATACATTAAAGAATTAAATTTTAAAATACCTAACCCGAAAACATTTTTTTTGCTCGCAAAAGATATTTCGAATTACAAGATAAATATTGAGATCAAAAGTAATCAGGTTAAAGAAAATATTATTGAGGTTTTAACATCTCTAAATTTATCACCAACTAAACAAGGTTTTGAAAAAATTAATACAAATATTATTTTTGCTACAATAGTTGAATTGTCTAATAGTAAAATGGAAAAAAAAGAAATTGAAAAAATTATACTGATAGATGTCCCGTCACAAATATATAGTGATCTTAGAAATATATTTGTTTACCTATTTGAAAATTCAGGATTTAAAGATGTAAAGATTAATGAAAAAGTTGATTTTGAAAAGTTGTATAAAATGAGAAACTCTCAATAAAAATTTTTTTTAAGCTCTTTTTTTATAAAATTCTTATGATCTTTAATTTCCTGTTCCGAAATCATTAAAATATTCTTATTATAATTTTCTTTTTTAACATCTTTCGTTTCGACGTTTTTTGAAGAAAGGTTAAATTTAGGTTCTTTAGCATCTAAAAGATTTATATAGACCTCTCTAAGCAACTCACAATCTAATAAAGCGTTGTGTTTCGTTCTTTTAGAAAGATCAATGTTAAATCTTTTACATAATGCATCGAGAGAATTGGAAACTCCTGGATATTTATCTCTAGCTACTTCAAGTGAATCAACAATTAATTTTTCGTCAATTAACTCTTTTTTTAAAATATTAAGTTCTCCATTTAAAAAGCCCAAATCAAAAGGCGCGTTATGAATTATTATTTTTTTATTTTTTATAAAATGTAAAAAATCATCTGCTACTTGATCGAATGTATCTTTATCACTTAAAAATTCTTGTGTGTATCCATGAACCTTGAGTGCATCTTCTGGCACATCTCGTTTAGGATTTATGAGTCTATGGAATACTTTTCCAGTAGCAACAAGATCTTTGGTTTCTATGCAAGCGATCTCAACAATTTTATGACCTCCATTAAACGATAATCCGGTTGTTTCAGTATCTAAAAAAACTTCATTCATATCTTTGAAATATATATAATAAATTTCTTTTTAAAATATTTAAATTTTTTTCATTAACAATTATATGATCAGAATGTCTCGCTTTTTTACTGTCACTTAATTGTTTACTATTAAGTATATTAAAGAATTTTTTATCACCGCCTTTCGCTTTGAATCTTCTTAATCGTAAGTTTTTGTTAGCCTTAATAAAAAATATTACATCAAATTTTTTCATAAGTCGGCTTTCTATCAAAAGAGGAATTTCAAAAAAAGTAAATTTTTTGTTTTTATTTTTTTTTAAAAAATTTATCATTTCTTTTCTAACTAATGGATGAATAATTTTTTCAAGTTTTTTAAAATTAGATTTATTTTCTAAAATCTTTTTTTTAATAGCTTTTTTCATATTAATTTGATTTTTAATATCAAATTTTTTTGAAATGTATTTTTTAAAATTATTATTTTTATACAGTCTACTTACAATGACATCTGCACTAAAAAGTGGACCTTTTTTACTTGAAAGGATTTTCCCAGCTGTCGATTTTCCAGAGGCTAAGGAGCCAGTTATACCAATCTTTATCATTTTAAGTTTGACACTAATAGATCAATTAATTTTTCATCAATTTCAGGATTGATTTTGTTCCACAAATAAAATGCTTTTTGCCCTTGATAAACAAACATAAAAAGACCATTGAACACTTTAATATCCATTTTTTTTAAATATTTGAGAGTTTTAGTTTCTAAAGGATTATAA
>CACNAY010000020.1 GCA_902618555.1 uncultured Pelagibacteraceae bacterium | reverse complement strand
ATCATTAAGATTTGTTTTAAAACAAGGGAGAAAAGATGGCTAAAAGAAGAAAAAAAGCTAAAAAGAAAACTAAAAAGAAAGCTAAAAAAAGAAGAAGAAAAAGAAGATAGTTTTCTCTTTAACTAAACGCCCTTTTTAAATTTTTAAGAAGGGCGTTTTTTTATTCAGCTACTTCAGATATTTTCGTCCTACCTAAAGCTTTATCCATTTTTTTTTGAACGTCTTCAGGATTTATTTTAAGTACTGCCTCAAACTCAGATTTTAGTCTGTCATACGCTTTTTCAAATAATTGTCTCTCCGAGTAAGATTGATCAGCAATAATATCAGTATTCTTATTTAAGTCTTTAACAACTTCAGCTAATTCATATATTTTACCAGAATTTATTTTTTGCTCATACTCTTGAGCTCTTCTACTCCACATTGTTCTTTTTATTTTTGGTTTAGTTTTTAAAATTGAAATACACTTATTTATTTGATTTATAGAAGCAATAGGTCTCAATTTAGATTGTTGATTTATTGGAACTGTTAAAGTTAATTTTTCCTTCTCTACTAATATTTTGTAAAATTGAATATCTATTTCACCTATCGTAGCCTTTTCAATAGCTGTGATTTTACCAACTCCATGTTTGGGATAAACTACAAAATCTTTTAAATTATATACTTTCTTTTCTGTAGCTTGTTTTTTTACTTTTTTTATTTCAGGTTTATCGTCTGGACTTTGAGTTAAACTTTTTTTTTCAACTATCTTATTAGGACCTTTAACTTTACCTTTTTTAAGAGTTTTTGCCTTTTTAGTTTTTTTTGTTTTTTTCTTTCTAGCCATTATATTAATTTCCAGGTTTTTCAGAGAAGTGATTATCGTACTTATTTTTTATTTCTTTAAATTTTTCGTGATCTTTCATCGGCTCTTTCTTTTTTGAAATATTAGGCCATATTGCAGAAAACTTTTTATTTAGCAATAACCATTTTTCTTTATCTTTAATACTATCATCGGTATCTGCTTTTATTGCATCTATTGGGCATTCAGGTTCGCAAACACCGCAGTCAATACATTCGTCAGGATTTATAACTAACATGTTTTCACCCTCATAGAAACAATCAACCGGACAGACTTCAACGCAGTCGGTAAGTTTACATTTAATACACTCGTCTTTTACAATGTAAGTCATTTTGAATTCAACAGTTTGAGTTTGATTTCAGCACATTCTTTATCTGGGAAGTAAATTAACCCGCAGATTCTTCGCATCAAATTAGACTCATATTGATCAATAGAATTATCTGAAATAATTACTTTCCAAAGATGTTCAATGATATCTTTTTTTATATCCATAGAATTTTGTTTAATAACATTTGTATAACTTAAAAGTTGGTTTGAATTATGTTCAATGTTTTCTGCCTTTTTCAAAATCTCGTTTGCGTCTTCATTTTGCAAATAAGACTTTATAAAATTTTTTACCAAATCCTTTTCTTGGCTTGAATAAATTTCGTCAATATTTGCTGCGTGTACTAATAAAGCAGAAATTCCAATAACACTCTCTTTATCTAATTTACTCATTTATTTTAAGTTTAAAGAAAGTAGTTTTTTAAAGGGATTCTCTTTTTTGTCAAATCGTATTATTTTCTTTTTCCTCTTCTTTTCCCCTAGAAAAATATAAGTATCCTCAGTTTTATCCTTTTTATAATCCATATAATTCATCAATTTATAAAAATTTTCTTTAGAACAGCCCAATAAATTCATCATTTCTGCATTAATCTTAAATTTTTTGTCTTTAGTATTATCTATTATTTTTAAAAATAGTTTCTCGAGAATATCTATTCTAACGTAAAATTCTTTAAATTTTTCAAAACCACACAATAAAAGAAAGTTTTTTTCATATTTTACATCACATAAAAAATTTAAACCAGATTTTGGTATTGTATTTTGGTCAGACAAATTATGAAATATTTTCCACAAACTAATCCTAAATTCTACTGCTTTTGGTTTAAGCATTTTAGGTAAATAGATATGATATCTTCCTATTTTAATTCCCATACCCCACAGCTTTTTTCTATCTTCTGCTGGAATGGATCTTACAATTTTATCAACATTATTTCTTTTTATAACACCGTTATTTTCGTAAAGTTGAAAAACTAAGCCTCTAAGATACTGATTTGTAATTTTATGTTTCGTTAAAAGTACAAGGTCACCTAATGCTTCATTAATATATTTAGCCAGCCAATTATTTAAAAATTTGATTAATTTTGATTTTGAGTCATCATTTAAAGATTCATCTGCAATAATTTCTATTTCAGGATTTAGGTAATTATTCCCTTTTTTTAACCTTGCAATTGGATTATTTCTCCAAATGATTTTATCACTATTTAAATTTATATCTGATTTTTCAAGTATCTCCTCAACTCTTTTCACTAGCTCTTTTTCAACACCTTTTCTTGCAGCTTTTCTGATTGACTTTATGTCTGTATCGAGTGTCTTTGATGTAACTTCAATTAAAAATTTAAGTCCTTTAAGCTCACCTACAAGCTGACCATCAATATAGATTTTATTATCATCATTAATTTCAGTATTTAGCACAAGATCTTGTTTTAGACTTCGTGAGAGAATACTAATTTTTTTGTCTATAAAACTTTTAGTTAATTCATCATGAAGTTTATCTGAAAGTTTATCCTCGATGCTCTTAGTTAACTGAACCCAATAATCAGAATTTTCAACCCAATTTTTTTTATTAGCAACATAAGACCAAGTTCTTACATTCGAAAGTCTGTGAGAAAGCAAATCTACATTACCATGATCTTTCTCTAGACCTTTAAGTTGTTCTTTCATAAAAGTACTTGGAATTCTTTTTTTCCTTGTTGTTAAAAATTGAAAAACTTTATCAACTACATTTATATGTTGACCATAGGCTTTTTTCTCAAAATCCGGTATTTGACAACACTCCCAAAGAATTTCTAAATTTTTGTGGTAAATTATATTGTTCGCTCCCTTTTTAAGAAAGAATCTCAACACACTTTCATCAAGTGAATCATTAGTTCTTAAAAGATTTTTTTTATTTGGTTTAAGCTCTAGTGAGGAAATAAGATTTTCAGGACTCTCGAAATCTAGTTTGGAGTTTCTCCAATAAATTGTTTTAGTTTCAGGCAGATGATGTTTTTCTATTTTTTCGATCTCGTCTGAATTTAATGATTCGCATTCACCAGTTGTTCCAAATCCTCCATCATTTTTATATCGACCAGCTCTTCCTGCTATTTGAGACATTTCAATTAGATTTAGTCTCCTAGTTTTTTTTCCATCAAATTTTTTTAAATTTGAAAAATAAATTTCATTTATATCCATGTTCAATCCCATACCTATTGCATCTGTTGCAATTAAGTAATCAACATCTCCAGACTGATACAAACCTACTTGAGAATTTCTTGTTTTAGGACTTAATGAACCCATTATTACTGCCGCTCCACCTTTTTGTCGTCTTACTAACTCCGCAATTGCATAAACTTCCTCAATTGAAAAGGCTATAACCGCTACTTTTCTATCTAGTCTTGAAATTTTTTTTACTCCCGAATAACTTAATTTGGAGTATCTTTCCTTTTTTTCAAATTCCACATTGCCAACTAAGTCTTTGATAATACTTTCCATTACTTGCGATCCCTACCCCTACCATATTAATCGCACCTTTTTGTAGACCAACAATAGTTTGATTGTACCAATCAATTAAACCAGTTTTAAAATCTGGATTTTTGATAATACGGCTTACTAAGTTAACTAATATTAAAGATAACGTTGCGTAAAAGATGGAAAAGCCCGCTGTATATCTCATGTAAACAAGTAAAAAAATCAAAACAAAAATGGGTATTAAAAAATGTAAACCAGACAAAAAAGTTTTCTTTAAGTGAGGTACATCAGCATCATCCATTCCTTTTAATCCTAATTTAAGGGCCTCTAAATGAGAGATATAAAATAAAGCGATGTATGAAATGATAGCTGGTAAAAAAGCATGTTTTACGACTTCAAAATAAGTAACACCTATAAAACTTGCCATAACAAACGCAGCTGCTCCCATAACCGGAGGCATTATTTGTCCGTTAACAGATGAAGAAACCTCAATAGCTCCAGCTTTTTCTTGAGAGAAACCTGTTTTTTTCATTATTGGAATTGTAAAAGTTCCTGTTGTTACAGTATTTGCAATTGACGAACCTGAAATCATACCAGTCATTCCAGATCCTAATATTGCAGCTTTAGCTGGACCTCCTCTCATTTTGCCAACCATAGCAAAAGCTAAATCTAAAAAATATTTTCCACCGCCAGCGGTTTCTAATAAAGCTCCAAAGAGTACAAACAAAAATATGAAATCTACTGAAACTCCGATTGGTATTCCAAAAATTGCTTCTTGATCAAACCATTGAAATCCTACTAACCTTTTAACAGAAAGTCCGCCGTGAGAAATAATATCAGGTGCATATTTTCCAAAATAAGAAAATAAGAGAAAACAGACTGCAATGATGACTAAAGGTAAGCCTATGGCCCGTCTAGTTGCTTCTAATAAAATTATTATACCTATGGCCCCAATTATAAGTTCGACTGGAACTTTAAAACCAAATATTTCTTTTACTAAAAGAATACCACCTCTATTTACTAAATCGTCATAGAAAAAATAAATATATAAGCAACTCAATGCCCCAGTAATACTAATGATAATATCAATTACTGATATCTTTTTACCTCTAACTGCTGGAAAAATTAAAAAAGCTAAAGTTAAAGCGAAACCTAGGTGAATAGCTCTTGCGGGTAAACCTTTGAACATTCCAAAGTTAAACCAAAAAGGAAATGGAGAGGCATACCAAAGTTGAAAAAATGTCCAAAGAATAGCAATTCCAAAAACTATCTTTAAATGAATGCCTGATAAATTTCGAGTTGGAGAAATATCTTCTTGTATTTTATCTTTTATCTTACTTTGAATGTTTTGATTCATTTTAGCTAAGATACCTTATTCTAAAAAAAAAGGCCCAAAAAATATTGGGCCTTTTTTAATTTAATTATAAAGTTGAATTACATTAATCCAGCTTCTTTGTAATACTTAATTGCACCTGGATGTAAAGGAGCTGATAAACCATCAGCTATCATATTTTTCTTTTCCAGAGGTCCGAAAGCAGGGTGTTGAGCTCTGAAATCATCAAAGTTTTCCATCACTGCTTTTGTTACTAAGTATACAAGCTCTTCAGAAACATTAGCACTTGTTACAACAGTAGCTTTTACACCAAATGTTGTAGCATCTTTTTTCTGATTTGAGTAAGTTCCTTTTGGAATAACTGCTTTAGCATAATAGTCTGCGCCATCAATTAAACCTTGAACTGGTGCACCAGTTAAATTAATTGGGCTTGCTTTAGCTTTACAAGTAGCTGCTTGCTCCATAGCTCCATTTGGAAATCCTACAGAATAACCAAAAGCATCTATTTTACCATCACAAAGAGCTTTTACTTGCTCAGAAGAAGTAAGTTCAGTAGTTGCTTTGAACATACTCATATCCGCACCCATAGCTTTCATTAATTCTTCCATAGTTCCTCTTTGACCAGAACCTGGGTTACCAATGTTTACTGTTTTTCCTTTTAGGCCTTTGAAATTTTTAATTCCAGATTTTTTACTTGCCCAAATTTGGAAAGGTTCGTTGTGAACAGAAAATACAGCTCTCAAGTCGCTGAACTGTTTTCCTTCCCATTTGCTTGAACCGTTGTAAGCATGATACTGCCAGTCTGACTGAGCAACACCAAATTGAAACTCACCATCTTTGATTTGTCCAATATTGTAGTTTGAACCACCTGTTGAAGGCGCAGTACATCTGTAAGCTTTAGCTGTACCTTTTTTTCTACCGTGGTCAGCACTAATTGCTGATTTATGTAACATTTTACAAATTGCGTTACCTGTTTGGAAATATACTCCTGTAGGTCCGCCTGTTCCTATTGTAAAGAACTCTGCTGATTTAGCGATTGATGTAATGGGGCTTGAAAAAGCAAACATTACTAGTACCGCTGAAATCAATGACATCATTTTTTTCATGTGTACTCCTCTTTTATTTATAATTAATTTAACTACGATATTTAATTGAGGTCAAAGAGATTCTTATAAATTTTTGGCCCAATTTGAGAGCTTAGTGGTGCCTTCAGCTACATTTGGGGCATAGGTCTTGACCATTTCTTCACTAATAGAATTATAGTCTTTTACATTTTTAAAAAAGTTTACACCGTCAAAGTCTGTATAGCTTAATCTAGTAAGCATTTTTTTTGGTTTAAATCCAAAATCTGATCCGGGAAGCATTGCAACACCAGTCTCTTTTAATATTACATCACATAATTGAGCCGAAGTTTTAAATTTTTTATTTTTAAATTCAGGCATTAAATAAAAAGCTCCTTGAGGTGGATTTATTAAAACTTTATTTGATTTAAGATTATTATAAACATAGTTTCCAACTGAATTAAGTATAGATCTTACTTTTAGTTTGTACTGCTCATAGTCACCCTCATAAGCTTCAACCGCAGCAAACTGGGTCGGTGTATTTACAGTTGAATATGATTCACTTGCTAATGATTTTAAACTATTCATAAATTGTTTTAATCCATTAGGGACTGCTAAAAATCCAAGTCTCCAACCCCCTGCCCCACACCATTTGCTTAATCCTCCACTAATGAATGTAGCTTCTGGGTAAAATTCGGAGATAGAGTTGTAACTATTATCAAATGAGAGATCTGTATATATTTCATCTGATAAAATTATTAGTTTATATTTTTTAGCTACTTGAGCTAATTCTTTCAAATTTTTACAGATTGCACCAGAGGGATTATTCGGCGAGTTTAAAATTAAAATAATATTTTTATTTTTTCCAATTTTATTTAATTTCTTTTCAAGTTCACTTGCTGTTGGAAACCAGTTGTTCACTCTAGAAGTTTCTAGCCAATGAACTTTATTTGAACCAATTTGTGCTTGTGGTTCATAGGACACCCAGCTTGGAGCTGGAGTTAAAATTTCCCCGTTAAATGTAACGTGCATTAACAACATAGCTTCTTTAGATCCTGGGGTAATTAATATATTGTCTTTTGAATATCTTACACCTGTATTTTTAAATAAATGATTAGAAATTTTTTCTCTTAATTCGGGTAAACCTTGTATAGGTAAGTACTCTTTTTTGTGAGCATGAAGTTTTAGCGTATCAACAACTCTTTCTGGAATTTGAAACGGTGATTGGCCAAAACCAAATCTGTAAATTTTTTTACCAGACTTAATCAATTCTTTTGATTTTTCGTTAATTGCTAAAGTAGAGGACTCTTTTAATTTTAAAATATTTTTTTTTACTTTTGACGTCATTTAATCAATTAATCTATACGGGGACTACCCATTGAAAGTCAAATCAAATGTTCAAATAGGAACATTTGACAAATTGATTCGGTCATGTTTTAATCCCACTTTGTTCTCAACTTTGATCTACATATAGTATAAAAAAAATTAGCTTACACAAAAATGAAAAAACAATCAGATAGGATTATTGCGCTACTCGGACCTACAAACACAGGTAAAACTTATGTGGCTATAGAAAAAATGCTTAAATACGAAACTGGTATTTTTGGATTACCTTTAAGGCTTCTTGCAAGGGAGGTTTACGACAAATGCGTTAATAAAGTAGGTATTGAAAAAGTAGCATTAATAACAGGAGAAGAAAAAATAATACCTAGCACTGCTGATTATTTTATTTGCACAGTTGAGTCTATGCCGAAAGATAAAGAAGTTGATTTTGTTGCTATTGATGAAATTCAAATGTGTGCGGATAGAGAAAGAGGTCATATATTCACTCAAAGATTATTAGAGTCAAGAGGCAATAAACTTACAATGTTTTTAGGATCACAAGTAATGGAAAGTATTATCAAAGACTTAGTTGGCAATGTGGAATTTGAAAAAAAGGAAAGATACTCCAAATTAAGTTATTCGGGAGTAAAAAAAATTTCAAGACTAGATAGAAAAGTAGCGGTTATAGCCTTTTCAATTGAGGAAGTTTATGCAATTGCGGAGTTAGTAAGACGACAAAAAGGTGGAGCGGCAGTAATAATGGGTTCATTAAGTCCTAAAACAAGAAATTCTCAAGTAGGTTTGTATCAGTCTGGAGATGTTGATTACTTAATTGCAACAGATGCAATAGGTATGGGATTGAACATGGATATAAATGAAATTTATTTTTCAAATTTAAAAAAATTTGATGGAAAAAAAACTAGGAGACTAAATCTAATTGAAATGTCTCAAATAGCAGGAAGAGCTGGTCGATATAAAAATGATGGAGGATTTGGAACAACTGGTGAATGCGAATCATTAAATTCAGACGAGATCGAAAAAATAGAAAAACATCATCTGCCTGAAACTAAAACAATTTATTGGAGAAACTCCAAACTAGATTTCGAGAGTCCTGAAAATCTTATTTCCTCACTAGAGCTTAAACCAAATAAAAAAAATCTTTTAAGAACTAATGATTCACTTGATGAAAGTGTGTTGAGATTCTTTCTTAAAAAGGGAGCGAACAATATAATTTACCACAAAAATTTAGAAATTCTTTGGGAGTGTTGTCAAATACCGGATTTTGAGAAAAAAGCCTATGGTCAACATATAAATGTAGTTGATAAAGTTTTTCAATTTTTAACAACAAGGAAAAAAAGAATTCCAAGTACTTTTATGAAAGAACAACTTAAAGGTCTAGAGAAAGATCATGGTAATGTAGATTTGCTTTCTCACAGACTTTCGAATGTAAGAACTTGGTCTTATGTTGCTAATAAAAAAAATTGGGTTGAAAATTCTGATTATTGGGTTCAGTTAACTAAGAGCATCGAGGATAAACTTTCAGATAAACTTCATGATGAATTAACTAAAAGTTTTATAGACAAAAAAATTAGTATTCTCTCACGAAGTCTAAAACAAGATCTTGTGCTAAATACTGAAATTAATGATGATAATAAAATCTATATTGATGGTCAGCTTGTAGGTGAGCTTAAAGGACTTAAATTTTTAATTGAAGTTACATCAAAGACACTCGATACAGACATAAAGTCAATCAGAAAAGCTGCAAGAAAAGGTGTTGAAAAAGAGCTAGTGAAAAGAGTTGAGGAGATACTTGAAAAATCAGATATAAATTTAAATAGTGATAAAATCATTTGGAGAAATAATCCAATTGCAAGGTTAAAAAAAGGGAATAATTACCTAAATCCTGAAATAGAAATTATTGCAGATGAATCTTTAAATGATGACTCAAAATCAAAATTAATCAAATTTTTAAATAATTGGCTGGCTAAATATATTAATGAAGCATTAGGTGACCTTGTACTTTTAACGAAACATAAAATTACAAATCAGTATCTTAGAGGCTTAGTTTTTCAACTTTACGAAAATAACGGTGTTATAAAAAGAAATAATGTTGATAAAATTGTAAGATCCATTCCAGCAGAAGATAGAAAAAAGCTGTGGGGTATGGGAATTAAAATAGGAAGATATCATATCTATTTACCTAAAATGCTTAAACCAAAAGCAGTAGAATTTAGGATTAGTTTGTGGAAAATATTTCATAATTTGTCTGACCAAAATACAATACCAAAATCTGGTTTAAATTTTTTATGTGATGTAAAATATGAAAAAAACTTTCTTTTATTGTGTGGTTTTGAAAAATTTAAAGAATTTTACGTTAGAATAGATATTCTCGAGAAACTATTTTTAAAAATAATAGATAATACTAAAGACAAAAAATTTAAGATTAATGCAGAAATGATGAATTTATTGGGCTGTTCTAAAGAAAATTTTTATAAATTGATGAATTATATGGATTATAAAAAGGATAAAACTGAGGATACTTATATTTTTCTAGGGGAAAAGAAGAGGAAAAAGAAAATAATACGATTTGACAAAAAAGAGAATCCCTTTAAAAAACTACTTTCTTTAAACTTAAAATAAATGAGTAAATTAGATAAAGAGAGTGTTATTGGAATTTCTGCTTTATTAGTACACGCAGCAAATATTGACGAAATTTATTCAAGCCAAGAAAAGGATTTGGTAAAAAATTTTATAAAGTCTTATTTGCAAAATGAAGACGCAAACGAGATTTTGAAAAAGGCAGAAAACATTGAACATAATTCAAACCAACTTTTAAGTTATACAAATGTTATTAAACAAAATTCTATGGATATAAAAAAAGATATCATTGAACATCTTTGGAAAGTAATTATTTCAGATAATTCTATTGATCAATATGAGTCTAATTTGATGCGAAGAATCTGCGGGTTAATTTACTTCCCAGATAAAGAATGTGCTGAAATCAAACTCAAACTGTTGAATTCAAAATGACTTACATTGTAAAAGACGAGTGTATTAAATGTAAACTTACCGACTGCGTTGAAGTCTGTCCGGTTGATTGTTTCTATGAGGGTGAAAACATGTTAGTTATAAATCCTGACGAATGTATTGACTGCGGTGTTTGCGAACCTGAATGCCCAATAGATGCAATAAAAGCAGATACCGATGATAGTATTAAAGATAAAGAAAAATGGTTATTGCTAAATAAAAAGTTTTCTGCAATATGGCCTAATATTTCAAAAAAGAAAGAGCCGATGAAAGATCACGAAAAATTTAAAGAAATAAAAAATAAGTACGATAATCACTTCTCTGAAAAACCTGGAAATTAATATAATGGCTAGAAAGAAAAAAACAAAAAAAACTAAAAAGGCAAAAACTCTTAAAAAAGGTAAAGTTAAAGGTCCTAATAAGATAGTTGAAAAAAAAAGTTTAACTCAAAGTCCAGACGATAAACCTGAAATAAAAAAAGTAAAAAAACAAGCTACAGAAAAGAAAGTATATAATTTAAAAGATTTTGTAGTTTATCCCAAACATGGAGTTGGTAAAATCACAGCTATTGAAAAGGCTACGATAGGTGAAATAGATATTCAATTTTACAAAATATTAGTAGAGAAGGAAAAATTAACTTTAACAGTTCCAATAAATCAACAATCTAAATTGAGACCTATTGCTTCTATAAATCAAATAAATAAGTGTATTTCAATTTTAAAAACTAAACCAAAAATAAAAAGAACAATGTGGAGTAGAAGAGCTCAAGAGTATGAGCAAAAAATAAATTCTGGTAAAATATATGAATTAGCTGAAGTTGTTAAAGACTTAAATAAGAATACTGATATTATTGCTGATCAATCTTACTCGGAGAGACAATTATTTGAAAAAGCGTATGACAGACTAAAATCTGAGTTTGAGGCAGTACTTAAAATAAATCCTGAAGACGTTCAAAAAAAAATGGATAAAGCTTTAGGTAGGACGAAAATATCTGAAGTAGCTGAATAAAAAAACGCCCTTCTTAAAAATTTAAAAAGGGCGTTTAGTTAAAGAGAAAACTATCTTCTTTTTCTTCTTCTTTTTTTAGCTTTCTTTTTAGTTTTCTTTTTAGCTTTTTTTCTTCTTTTAGCCATCTTTTCTCCCTTGTTTTAAAACAAATCTTAATGAT
>CACNAY010000019.1 GCA_902618555.1 uncultured Pelagibacteraceae bacterium | reverse complement strand
TATTTAAAAAAAAATTTTACTGCTAATATATGTTCTAATGTGTCTGAGACTGCAAAAGATGCAGATCTGGTAATAATTTCTGCACCATTAAGTAGTTATAAAGAAATTTTGCTTTCAATAAAATCATCTTTAAAGGAAGGCTCTATTCTTACTGACACTGGATCAGCTAAAAAAGAAGTTAATAAAATTGTAAATAATTTAGGTTTTAAAAATATAAGTTGGATAGCTTCACACCCAATAGCTGGAACTGAGTACAGCGGGCCAGCTGCAGGATTTTCAAGTTTATTTAGAGATAGATGGTGTATTCTCTCAGCCGACAATCAAGTTGCTAAAGATAAAATAGAAAACCTTGAAAAATTTTGGTCTAAACTAGGAAGTAAAGTAAAAATCATGTCATTTGAAGACCATGATTATGTGTTGTCTTTAACAAGCCATCTTCCGCATGCTGTAGCTTACAGTATTGTAAGAACGGCAATAAACAATGAAGACAAATTTAAAGATGATGTGATTCAATATAGTGCAGGAGGGCTAAGAGATTTTACTAGAATTGCTGCTTCAGACCCTTTGATGTGGAAAGATATATTCTTTGATAACAGCGATAATATTTTAAAAGTTTTGGATAACTATTCCAAAAATCTCGACGAAATTAAAAACGCCATCAAAAACAAAGATAGCAAAAAACTTCTAGAAATATTTTCATCAACTAAAAAAGTGAGAAAAGAAATTATTGAAGCAGGGCAGGATACAGATAAACCAGACTTTGGAAGAAAATAATTAATAATATTTTTTTATTTCAGTATAAATCTTATTTTCGATTTCTTTTGTAAATTCATCATGATCTTTACCAGGCAAAATAGGATCTAGAAATGAAATATGAATATCCCCTGAAAATTTTATAAAACTATTTTTTGGCCAGATCTTTCCTGTATTTAATGCGACTGGAATACAGGGTAAATTTAATGCTTTATATATTCGACCAACTCCTTTTTTAAAGGGAGGCTGTTCATCTAATTTTACTCGTGTACCTTGAGGAAATATTAAAAGTGGTCTTTTATTTTTCTTCAATCTCTCTTTTATTTTATCAAAAAAGTTTAAATTTTCCTTAGTAGTAGTCTCTCTTATGATTGCTATAGAACCAATTTTTCTTAAATACCAACCAAATAAAGGTATATTTAAAAGCTCTTTCTTTAAAATAAAAATCGGACCATCTAAAGGAATTTGTAATGCAAAAGTTTCAAACATTGATTGATGGGCAGAGGCAACAAAAAAATGGTCAACTTTTTTTAGGTTTTCTTCTCCATGAAAAATTACTTTAGTATTCATCACAAGTTTTAAAATTAAGATAATATATTTTGCTGATAACCTTCCGAAAAAAATTGTAACTTTATCAGGAAGAATTAATGTTGGTATTGCTAATATGAAAATTAAAATTAGCCCCAAATAAAGAAAGATATTAAAAATTAAAGATTTAATAAATTGCATTAAGAATTTATCAATTTAAGTAAATTTTGTTTTTTTCTTATATATTTAAATTTGTTTTTATTGATTAAAATTTCAGCAATTAAAGGTCTTGTATTATAGTTTGACGACAACGAGGAGCCATATGCACCAACATTTGTAATTGCTACAAAGTCATTCTCAATTAATTTTTGATATTTTCTATAAACACCAAATTTACAAGTGCTTTCACAAATTGGACCTACAAATTCTATTACGCTTTTCATTTTTGATGAATTTTTAGTTATGGGAATAATTTTATGGAATGCATCGTATAAAGCTGGTCGCATAAAATCGTTCATACCTGCATCTAAGATTATAAAGTTTTTATTGGGCCCATTTTTTATAAATTGGACTTTACTTATAAGCAAGCCTGTATTTCCGATAATGGACCTACCAGGTTCAAAAATAATTTTACAATTAAGTTTTGTTGCAAAAATATTTACTAACTTTGCGTAATTATTTAAATTAATTGGCTTTTCATTATCATTATAATTAATTCCAAAACCTCCACCTAAATCGACATACTTTAAATTTAATTTTTGTTCCTTAATTAACTTTTTCATTACATTAAGTGTTTTTTTAAATGGCCCATCATTTAAAATTTGGCTACCTATATGAACACTTAATGCCTCAAGTTTTATATTTTTAAATTTATTTATCTCTCTTAGAAAAGACTTAAAATTTATTATTGATAAACCAAATTTATTATCTGCTTTACCAGTAGATATATTTTTATGAGTTTTTGCATCAACATTTGGATTTAACCTGAAACCAATAGAAACTTTTTTCCTTAATTTTTTTCCTATTTTATTAACTAACATTGCTTCACTCTCAGACTCGCAGTTGATCAATAAAATTTTCTTATTAATTGCAATTTTTAATTCCTCCTCAGACTTACCAACTCCTGAAAAAACTATCTTTTTTGGTTTAATACCAGCCTTAAGCGCTTTTAATAGTTCTCCGCCAGAAACAACATCAGCTCCAGCTCCAAGTTTACCTAAAATTCTTAAAATATTTGTATTGCTATTAGATTTTGCAGCAAAACATATTAAAGGATTAGTTTTTTTAAATGTTTTCGCAAAATTTGAATAGTTAGTAACTATTTGATTTTCAGAATAAATATAAAAAGGAGTTTTATTCTTTTTTAAAAAATTTCTGATTGATACTCGCTCCAGAAACAAATTTTTGCCTACGTACCTTAAATTTTGCATAAATTATAAAACTATTTGTATATGATTAAGTTTTCCTTGATATTTAGGCTCTGATTTTTTTCCACATCCTGACAGAGTAAAAATTATTATTGAAATCGATACAAATATTTTCATTTTACTTCCTTTTTATATTTTTTTATCATTGCTCTAACATTTGCAACAGCAGTTCCTCCATGGGATCTTTTTGAGTTCATTGAATTATTTACATCAAATATTTTTATTACGTCTTTATCTAAATTTTTGTAAATTTTTATTATCTCTTGTAAAGATAATTCAAATAACAATTTATTTTTCTTTTCTGCGTAATTTACTAATTTTGCTGCGATTGCATAAGACTCTCTAAAAGTGAGCTTCTTTTCCTTTACTAAATAATCAGCAAAATCAGTAGCCGTTGTAAAACCTTCATTAGCCATTTTTAGCATATTCTTTTTATTCGGTTTAACTGAATTTACTAACTCAAGACTTAAAACTAAGGAGTCATTTAAAGCATCAAATCCATCGAAAACAAGTTTTTTATCATCTTGAAGATCCTTAAAATAAGACATTGGAAGTCCCTTCATAATAGTAAGCATCGAATTTAAATTCCCATAGTTCAAACCAACTCTACCTCTGATTAATTCAGCAGGGTCAGGATTTTTCTTTTGTGGCATAATCGATGAGCCAGTTAACATACTGTCATCAAATGAGATCAAATTAAATGCGTTTGAATTAAAAATTATAAAATCTTCAGCTAATCTAGATAAATGCATTGCACATAAAGCAGAGGCATATAAAAAATCAACTGCAAAATCTCTGTCAGCGACCGAGTCTATTGAATTATCAGTTGGTTTCTTAAAACCGAGAAGTCTTGAAGTATAATTTCTATCTATCTTATAAGAAGTGCCAGCTAGTGCGGCTGAACCTAATGGGCACTCATCTAAAAGATTAATATTATTTTTAAATCTTTTTATATCTCTTTTAAACATTTCAAAGTAAGACAGAAGATAATGTGCAAAAGAAATAGGTTGAGCATTTTTTAGATGTGTTAAACCAGGCATTACAGTATCAACATTTCTCTCTGCTTTTTTGATTAAAATCTTCATTAAAGAATTAATGTTACTAATAGTTTCTTTTGAAAATTTTTTAATCCATAATTTGAAATCAGTAACAACTTGGTCGTTTCTTGATCTAGCCGTGTGTAAAGAGCCCGCTGGAGGACCTATTAATTCAAATAATTTTTTTTCTACATTCAAATGTATATCTTCAAATTTTTCTTGAAATTTAAACTTTCCTTTATCAATTTGCGATTTAATTTTTTTAAGACCATTGATAATTTTAGATCCTTCTTTGCCGTTAATTATCTTTTGTTTAATGAGCATTTTAGCATGAACAATAGACGCAGCTATATCCTGCTCATACAGTCTTTTATCTACACCAATAGATGAGCCTATTTTTTGAAAAGAAGGTGATGTCTTTCTTTTAAGTCTATTTGCCCAAACAGTTTTATTTTTCATTTTACTATGTTATTTACAATTTAAATTAATATGAAAATTAGTAAATCTTTTAAAATCTATATTCACATAATAGTTCTATTTCTTCTTAGCCAAAATCTTATTGGAGCAGAAGATTTTTCAAAAAACGTTATTATTCATGAAAAACCTCAAATTATTAGCGAACTAAAATTTAAAGACTCAAATCTTCAAGACGTTGATTTAATTAACAAAAGAGGCAAGATCATGATAATTAACTTTTGGGCTACATGGTGTGTACCATGTCGAAAAGAAATGCCCTCTTTAGAAAAACTAGGTATCAAGTTACCAGAAATTGACATTTTTGCGGTGAATATGGAAAAACCAAATAATATAAAAGTAGATAAATTTTTTGAAGATATAGGAGTAAAAGATCTAAAAACTTATTACGATCCTGAATTAAGATTAGTCAAAGGGTTCAAATTAAGAGGTTTACCCACAAGTATATTAATTAACAAAGAAGGAAAAGAATTCGGAAAGATAATTGGTGAAATAGATTTTGCTAGCGATGAATTTATTAACTTTTTAAAAAAATATATTTAGTCTTTAAAAAAATAGGCAAGTAAAACTAAAACTATAATCGCAATAAATTGTAATAACACCCTTAACTGCATAAGTTTATTAGAATATTTTTTACTAGTATTTCCACCTTTAAATAAAGTATAAATACCCATTATTAAAACTATGGCAACAGCACCTAATAAAGTGAAACCTATAAAGTTAAATAAAAAATCCGACATTGATAGTTTATCTATATGACCTTTTCATTAAATACAATTATTTTAGAACCGCTTTCTAAAGAAAAACCAAAGAATGCAGTAATTCTTTGTCACGGTTATGGAGGAGACGGTAAAGATATTTCAATTTTAGCCAGCTATTGGAGAGCACATTTGCCAGACACTATTATATTTTGCCCAGATGCACCTGAAAAATGTGCTGCAAGCCCAACAGGATTTCAATGGTTTGACTTAATGGATCAAAGCCCTGAGCAAATTTTATCAAAATCTTTGGTAGCTGAGAACAAACTTAATAAATTAATAGATGAAGTTAAGGAAAAATATGATTTAAAAGCTAATGAAATTATTATTGGAGGTTTCAGTCAAGGTTGTATGATAACTTTACAAACTGGAATAAAGAGAAAAGACACTGTTAATTCCGTTGTTGGATATTCCGGAAGAATAATAAGCACAGACCATCTCTCTAAAAATATAGTTTCTAGACCTAATATTATCTTGATGCATGGTGATCTTGACCAAGTTGTTCCAATAGAATCACATCTTGAAGCGATAGAATTTTTTGGAAAAAATAATTACAAAATTGAAACAAAAATATTCAAACACTGTGAACATCGTATACCAACAGAAGGGTCAAGTTTGGGTCTACAATTCATTAAAAAACATTTTAATTTATAACTATTTTACCTGTAACATAATTATAACTTGATAAAATTTTTCTTATCAGTTAGCTTTAGTTATGATTATTTCTTCTGCAGAAAAAGTTCCTTTAGAAAAATGCCCAGCACTAGTTCTTAATGCTGATTTTAGACCTTTGAGTTATTACCCCCTTTCTATCTGGTGCTGGCAAGATGCAGTTAAATCAGTTTTTTTAGATAGAGTAAGTATCGTTTCAAATTATAAAAGAAAAATTAGAAGCCCATCTTTTGAAATGAATTTACCGAGCGTTATAGCTTTAAAAAATTTTATACAACCATCAAAAAATCCAAACTTTACGAGATTCAATGTTTTTTTGAGAGATAAGTTTGCTTGCCAATATTGTGGAGATAAAAAAGATTTAACTTTTGATCATCTTCTTCCAAAATCTAAAGGCGGTCTTACAGACTGGAACAACGTAGTTACAGCTTGCTCAAGTTGTAATGTTAAAAAAGGTGGAAAACTTTACAAAGACTGCGACTTAAAACTGACTAACAAACCTTATGCCCCAACCGTAGAAGATTTACACAGAAACGGTAGGAATTTTCCACCAAACTTTTTACACGAAAGCTGGATGGATTATCTATATTGGGATATTGAGTTAGAACCTTAATTATATTTTTTCAGATATTGTTATAGCTATTCGTGATGAAGTTTTTATAATTTTATCCAATACTCCAAACAAACCTTTTTTTGTTGCTCCATTGTCATAAGCTATATCTTTATGATCAAGTTCATCTTGTCTAAACTTCATAATTTTCTTTTTTAACTCTTCTTCATCTTTGCCAAGTTTATAAGTTTGATCTTTATAATGACCATCTATTACCTCTTCAACCGAAGCAGTACATAACATAGCTGCCTTTTCTCCAAGCATGGCAGTTCCAAAGCCTAAAGTGACTCCCATTAAATCCCAGAGAGGTAAAAGTTTAGTTGGTTGAATATTTCTTTTTTTAATTTCTTTATCAAAGTATTCGTAATGTTCTCTTTCGTGCTCTTTCATTTCCTCAATTTTTCTTTTTAAGGAAGCATTTTGTTTAAAAGTCTTAAGAGCAAGTAATTGACCTTCGTAGATTTTAATAGCCCCACGTTCTCCAGCGTGATCAACTCTTATAATTTCCTCTAAAGTTTTTTTATTAGTTTTTTCCATAATTTTTAATTACTCTTATCATAATACCACTTAATAAAATTGATATAATTGTATTTATTGTAGCAAGAGAAAGTCCAAAAAACGTAAAAGTAACGTCTTTACAGCTTATAGGAGTTTTATTCTGAAGTTGTTTTAACAAATCTTCTTTAGACATGTTTACATTAGAGGAACCCAAATCGCACACAAAAGACTCGCTAAAAAATCCTTGTTCTATACCTACATGGTAAAAAGAAACTACTGAACCAAAAATAAAAAATAATAGCATAATAACAGCAATCAATTTTTCAAACCTATTGATTATAAATATTAACGAAATAAGTATTAAAGACGCTAAATAAGGAATTCTCTCAATTAGGCACAAATTACAAGGTTCATGTCCTAATATGTATTCAATGTAATAAGCTATAGTCAAAGATAATAAACTAAAAGCTAATATACTGTTTAAAATTAACTTATTGTTACTCAACATTAAGTGAAAATTATATAAAGGACGACGGCTAAAACCACAATAAAAATTCCAGTTAAAGTAAACCATAGCGCACCTCTTTTCTCGATGAAATCACCAAATTTTTTCCCAAAAAGAAATGTCAAATAAGAAACTAAGAAAAATCTTAGTCCTCTGGTAAATAAGCATATAAAGAAAAATACTGGAAGATTATAGGCGATCACTCCACTGGTAATAGTAAAAACTTTAAAAGGAAGAGGGGTAAAACCCGCTAAAAACATTATTCCAAGCCAAGCTAAAAATCCACCTTTCGTAGACATCTTATCTTGCATTTCAAAAACTTTTTCCTCGTAACCATAAAATTCAATAATGACCATTGAAGCATCTAAAAAGAAAACCCCTAACATATATCCAAATAATCCACCTAAAACAGAGCCGGTCGTAGCGATAAGAAATATCCTAAGATAATCCTCTCTTTTTGCCACTACCATTGGAACAATCATTAAGTCAGGTGGAACTGGAAAAAAGAAACTTTCGATAAATGCTACAAAACCTAACAAAGGCTTTGAAAATTTATGTCTAGCAAGCTCAACACATCTATCGTATAATTTTTTTAAAATCATGAATTTAAAATGCACAATCCTTAGGTATCTGGCAAGTTTAATATTATCTACAGTTGCTATTTATTCAATCGTTATAGTTGCAGGAATGTTTGGCGCTGATTACGGGTTTTCGCCGGAAGGAACATTTATTATTTGGATTTTAATGGCTATTTTAATTAATCAAAGTGTAACGTGGAAAAAATAAATGTCTAAACCAATAGATCTTAAAACTGTAAAAATTTTCGAGCCTTTAAAAAAAAAACCATCTTTTGAAAACAAAATTTTTAATACAATTAATTCAGATGAGGTTTATGATATTTTATCCAAACATTCTAATGAAACGGTAACTTTATGGTTTAAATTGCAGCAATCGTGGTGCAATAACGCTTATAGAACGTTTAAAGATTATGATAGTTACTTAATTTTAGTTTATTTAATCAATACTGTATTTCAAAAATATTCAGATCGTTTTCAGTATTTGTCCTATACAGAATTTTATGAAAAAAATGAACTTTTGATTGATAAAATTAACTTAATTGAAATTTCAAAAGAATTAAATATTCCTAAGGAAACTATAAGGAGAAAAGTAAATTTTTTACAAAGCCAAAACATTATATTTAGAAAAGGAAAATCAATTTTCTTCAATAGAAAGATAACAGAACTTCAAAGACCAGCTAATTCAAAAAGATTTATGGCTAATTTTTTAGAAAAAACTAGTCAAATTCTCTCAAAAGAATCTTGGTTTGGTAGAGCATTTTCAAAAGAAGAAATAGAAGCATTTATTGATAAATATTTTACAATATGCTGGCAACATTGGTTTAGAATGCAAATTCCCTTTTTAGTTAGACACAGGTCTTTTTTTGGTGACTTAGAAACCTGGAATGTATGGGGTGCAATAGGTATCTCACAATTTACCGATTATTCAAAACAAGTAAAAAGCAGAGTTGTTGAGGATCCTCGAACTTACGCGGACTTATATTTACACCTTTTAAGACATACTCCGAAAAATGGAATAAACGCCTCTTCTATTTCAGAAATTTCAACAATACCAAGAGCTACAGTAATTAGAAAATTAAAGTATCTTACAAAAGAAAAGTTAGTAACAAAAAATAAAAAGCTTGAGTATATGCTTCTACCGTCTCCTAAAAATATCAAATCCTTCGAACAAAATTATATGCATAACCAAAAGCACAAAGCTGGTTTCGTAACTGTAATTTTTGACCTCATGAAAAACTCTTCCTTTAAAGTTGAATAGGAGCTTATAAAATTATGGAAATCGTAACTACAATAGCACCCGTATGTCTTGCCATAATAATGTTCGGTTTAGGTCTTGGCTTAACAATTGGGGATTTTACAAGAGTGCTTAAAAACCCAAGAGATTTCCTAGTAGGTTTTTTATGCCAGGTTATTTTGCTTCCAATAATTGCTTTTATTTTAATTAGTATTATTTCACTACCACCAGAAATAGCTTTAGGAGTTATGGTAATAGCCGCTGCTCCAGGTGGTGTTACTTCAAATATCCTTACTAAGTTTGCAGATGGAGATGTAGCTTTATCAGTCAGTTTGACAGCGACTGTCAGTTTATTAAGTATTTTCATCGTTCCTTTGATAGTTTTCAATTCTGCCAATTTTTTAGGGATTGAAACAGCAAAAGATATATCAATGCTCAATATTGCAATGAAGATGTTCCTTGTAGTAACTGTTCCTGTTATTTTTGGAATGGTTGTTAGAAGTTTAATGACTAATTTTATTATTTCTAAAACTCTTATTATTCAAAGATTGTCAGTAATTTTATTCTTAATAGTATTTATTGCAATTTGGGTAGAGGAATGGAATAGGATTGTTTCTTATATAACTAGAGCAGGTCTAATAGCTTTCATTTTAAATATGACTATGATTTTTGTCGGATATTATGTTGCAAAATTTTGGACATCAGGAATTGCGCAAAGAAAATGTATTTCATTGGAATGTGGCTTACAAAACGGAACTTTAGCAGTTTTTGTTACAACACAATTATTTGATGACATTGTGTTTATGGTGCCAACAGCGGCCTATGCACTAATTATGTTTTGCACCTCAATTATTTTTGTTCTCATAGTAAGAAAAATCAATTAGATTATTAGAAAAAAAGGGCGAATGGTGGAACTGGTAGACGCGCCGGACTCAAAATCCGGTGGTAGCAATACCTTGAGAGTTCGAGTCTCTCTTCGCCCACCAAGTTATGGATATTAGTAAATTAAATAGTTTAGTTGAACTTTACTTTAAAAAGACAGAGGAAGTTGATGGCAAAAGACCATTTTTGAAATGGTTAAAACCAGATAAACGAACTTATAATTGGGAAGATATAACTGAAAGAATTTGTAAGCTTACCGCAAAGATTAAATCATTAATAAAACAAGGCGATAGATGTTTAATACTTTCTGAGAATAGACCATATTGGTTAATGACGGATATTGCTATCATGAATGCGGGTGGAATTTCAGTACCTATTTTTACAACTTACTCAGCAAATGATTATGAATATATTTTAAATGATTGTAAGCCCTCATTGATATTTGTATCAAATCAAGATCAATTCAATAAAATTAAAAAATTTATAAATAGCGATGTTAAAAAAATAATATCTTTTGAAGAAATAGACACTGACTGTTTATTAATTAAAGAAATATTAAATGAAGAAATTAGTGAAAAAATATTCAATAAAAATTTAAAACGGAATATGCCTGCTTGTATAATTTATACATCAGGTACTTCCGGGAATCCTAAAGGAGTTGTTTTAAGTCACGGCGGCATTCTGTCTAACTGTGAAGGTGCAGTTGAATTATTAGAAGTTTTAACTAAAAAAAAAGATCCAGTTTTTTTGACCTGGTTACCTTTATCACATTCTTATGAGCATACAGTTCAATTTATACAAATTATAGTTGGAGCAAAAGTTTTCTATGCTGAAAGTTTAGAAAAACTGATTTCTAATATGGGAATTGCAAAACCCACAATCATGACTGCTGTTCCTAGATTCTATCAAAATATTTATACAAAAATAAATATGAATTTTGAGAAGCAATCTGGGTTAAAAAGAAAACTTATAAACAAGACTTTAAATTTAGGTAAAAAAATACTCAAAAAAGAGGAATTAAAATTAAGTGAAAAAATCATAAATTTTTTGTGTGAAAAACTAGTAAGAAAAAAAATCAGAAATCAGTTTGGTGGCAATCTTCAAGCCTTCGTATCTGGGGGAGGGGCTTTAGATCAAAATATTGGAGAATTTTTAAATTCTGTTGGTTTACCCACACTACAAGGTTATGGCCTAACCGAAGCTTCTCCAATAGTGAGTTGTAATTTACCAGAGCTTGTTAAGGTCGAATCAGTGGGACCTCCGTTTAGGACCAATAAAGTTAAGATAGCAGAAGATGGAGAAATTCTTATAAAGGGTGAAAACGTTATGTTGGGATATTGGAATTTGAAAGAGGAGACAGAAAAAGTAATCAAAGATGGATGGTTATATACCGGGGACATAGGAGAACTAGATCAAAATAATTATTTAAAAATTACAGATAGAAAAAAAGATATCATCGTAAATCTTGGTGGTGATAATATTTCTCCTAGCAAAGTTGAAAATATTTTGTGTTTAAATGATAACATAAAACAATCTTTTGTTTATGGAGATAAAAAAAATTATTTAGTTGCTTTAATTGTAACCGAAAAAGAAAATAATAAAGAAAAAATTAAACTTATAATTGAAAATACAAATAAAAGTTTAACTTCAATTGAAAAAATTAAAAAATTTGTATTAATTAATGAAGAA
>CACNAY010000018.1 GCA_902618555.1 uncultured Pelagibacteraceae bacterium | reverse complement strand
TAGGTTTAGGATCTTTTTATTTTTTAAATTAGATATTATCAATTAATCTAACGTTTTTAATATAGTAGGCAATAAATAGATTGAATTTTTTGCTTTGTTTTTTAATCTTTTTAAAATTTTTAGTATTGTAATTTTCTAAATAATCTATTTTACTGACACCTAAATCTTTCAAGTCTTTTTTTATCTTATTTAGATTAAATAAATTATAATTTTTTTTAATTTTTTTCTTTAAATTATGTAAATAATAATAAATGTTAGATGCAATCTTCATTTGATTTTCATCAAGATTTGAATTTCTTGTTGAGAGAGCTACGCCATTATTTTCCCTTATAGTCTCACATTCAATAATTTTTGATTTAATCTTTCTTTTCTCGATATGTTTTTTTATTAGATACAATTGCTGATAATCTTTTTTCCCTAAAAAAATATATTTAGGTTTAATTATTTCTAAAAATCTATTTACCACATTTAAAACACCTTCGAAATGACCTCTTCTGAATCTACCGCATAATTTTTTTGAAAATTTATCTAAGAAAACTTTTTTCTGTGGTTTAAATCCGTATATGTCTTTAAACGAAGGAATATATAAGTAATTAATTTTTAATTTTTTTAGTTTTTTTAAGTCTGTTTTTGTGCTTCTTGGATAAGACCTAAAATCGCTTTTTTTATTGAATTGTGTAGGATTTACAAAAATTGAGACTAAAGTTTTAAACTGAGATTTCTTAGATTTTTTGATCAATGAAATATGCCCTTTATGTAATCCGCCCATCGTAGGCACAAAAGATATCCCTTTAGTTTTTGAAATCTCTTTTTGAAGTGTATCTTTATCTTTAAATATTTTCATTTCTATAAAGCAATGATAATAACTATTATAAGAATCATATGATAAAACAAGCCATTATTCCATTAGCAGGATTAGGTACTAGAATGCTTCCTTTGACAAGTGTGATGCCTAAAGAATTAATGCCAATCAATGGTAAACCAAATTTACAATATATATTAGATGAATGTATTGATGCAGGCGTAAAAGAATTTATTTTTATAATATCAAAAAAAAAACTATCAATAAAAAAATATTTTTTTAATGATAATTTCTATAGAAAAATATTAAAAAAGAAAAAAGATAAAAGACTTCTTGAAGAGTATAAAAAAATAAAAAAATATCAAAAAATGATTAAATTTGTTTATCAAAATAAACCTCGAGGAACAGGGGACGCAGTTTTGAAATGTAAAAAATTTATAAAAAATAAATATTTTTTAATGTTATTACCTGATGACTTAATAATAAGAAAAAATTGTTCTAAAGAAATGATACGATTGCATATAAAAACTAATGGATCTATAATTGCCGCAAAAAGAGTGGAAAGAAAAACAGTTTCAAGATGGGGAATTTTATCAATCAAGAATAAAAAAAAAAATTACTTTCGAATTAAAGATGTAGTAGAGAAACCTAGCATCAAAAAAGCCCCATCAAATTTTGCAATTATTGGAAGATATATATTAACGACAAAAATTTTTAATGAAATTAAAAAATTAAAACCTGGTCAAGGTGGAGAGATACATATTACTGACGCAATTAGAGGTTTAATTAAAAAAGAAAATAAATTTTATGGAAATATTTTTAAAGGTAAATATTTAGATTGTGGTACTTTAAGTGGATATATTAATTCAGGTATTCAAATATTTAAGGGAAAATAAATGAAACTATGTATGATAGGCACTGGTTACGTTGGATTAGTAAGTGGCGTTTGCTTTGCAGATATAGGTAATCAAGTTGTATGTGTTGATAAAGATAAAACTAAAATAGATAAACTTAATTTCGGTATCTCCCCAATCTACGAGCCAGGGTTAGATGAACTATTAAAAAAAAATTTTTTAGCTAAGCGCCTTTCGTTTACTACAAATATGAATAAAGCTATTAGCACGTCGGACATAATTTTTATATGCGTGGGAACACCTACAAGAAAAGGATCAATCAAAGTTGATTTATCTTTTGTAAACAAATGCACAAAAGAAATACTTAAATATTCAAAAAGGAAAAAAATTATTGTAACTAAGTCTACTGTTCCAGTTGGAACAGGCGATGAAATTGAAAAAATTTTAAAAAAAAAGAAAAAACTTTTTACAGTAATTTCTAATCCTGAATTCTTAAGAGAAGGAGAAGCAATACGTGATTTTAGATACCCTGATAGAATCGTAATAGGATCTAACGAAAAAAAAGCCTTTAACACTATGAGAAAACTTTATGCACCATTAATTAATAAGGGCTCAAAATTTTTTACTACTTCAAGAAGAGGGGCTGAACTTATAAAGTATGCATCAAACGCATTTCTTGCAACAAAAATTACTTTTATAAATGAACTAGCTAATTTGTGTGAAAAAACTGGAGTAAATATAGAAGATATCTCTTTAGGCATGGGTTCTGATAGTAGAATAGGCGGTAGATTTTTACGAGCTGGCCCAGCTTATGGAGGCTCATGTTTTCCGAAAGATACTAAAGGACTTGTATCAGCAGCAGATAAATTTAAGATAAACCTGTCTGTTGTTAAATCAGTTATTAAATCAAATCAAGAAAGATTAAATCTACTAACTCAAAGAATTCATAAAATTTTAGGTTCAAATATAAGAAATAAAAAAATTTCTTTTTTAGGCGTTACATTTAAACCAAACACTGACGATATGAGAGATTCTTCTAGTCTCAAAATGATTCCTTATCTTTGTAAAAAAGGTGCGAAAGTTAGATATTACGATCCTTCTGGAGAAAAGAATGAGTTTAAAAAGATTAAAAACTGTAATTACAAAAACAATATAAAATCTAGTTGTAATAGTGCAGATTTAATAGTTCTACTCACCGAATGGGATGAATTTAAATCAATAGATTTCAAAAAGGTTGTTAAAAATACTAAATTTAAAGTGTTCGATTTAAGAAACCTTTATTCTGCCGAAGAAATGAAAAAAAATAAGATTGAATACTACTCTGTTGGTAGACCTGACGCTAATTAAGTTCAAATATAGCGTCGACTTCAACAGCAACTCCTAAAGGTAAACTATTTACACTAACAGCAGCTCTTGTATGTTCTCCTTTTTTTTCAAAAATTTTGGCTATTACATCTGATGCACCATTTATGATTTTAGGCTGATCTTTAAAATCATCTGTTGAGTTGACGTAACCAGTTAGTTTCACGCAAGTTTTAATTTTATTAAGATCTCCATCACAAGCTTTTTTAACGTGTGCGATTATACTTAATCCACATCTTTTGGCCGCCAAATAACCCTGTTCTAAATTTAAATCTTTACCTATTTTACCGGTGATAAGTTTTGCGTCTTTATCCATTGATACTTGTCCAGATATAAATAGTAATTTACCGGCAATTTTAGTGGCAACGTATGCACCAACAGGTCCTTTTGGATCAGGTAAAATAATATTTAATTTTTTAAGATTATCGTCGATAATACTCATTTTTATTTACCCAATTTTTTTTTCACCCAATCAGTAAGTTTTGAGTCTGTATTAAGTTTTTTTGATCCTTTCTTACTTAGATCAACACTTTTATCTTTTACACATTTAGACCATTCAATTGGTTTATCAATTAAATCTTTGCACTTTTTGTCATCAGAAAATAAATTTGTTATGAGTAAAATGTTAAAAAAGATTATTAGGATTATGTATTTCATTTTTTTCGTCCTTTCTTTTTAGTTTTATCGTATTCTTTTCTTTTTTCAATTAATATAAGCGCCTCTTCCATAGTAAGATCATTTGGATCTTTTTCCTCTGGAATAGTTGCATTAAGAGATTTATATTTTATGTATGGTCCATATTGACCTTTCATGATTCTAACTGGTTTTTTATCCTCTGGATGTTCACCAAGATCTTTTATTAATGAAGAGGAAATTCTTCCCGGCTTAGCTTCAGCAATTAATGTTATTGCCCGATTGATTCCAATAGAAAAAAGATCTTCAATATTTTCAAGTCTTGCAGATTTATTTTCACATTTGAGATAAGGACCAAATCTTCCAGAATTTAATGTTATATCCTGACCATTATCAGGATGTTGTCCTAATATTTTAGGAAGAGAGCATAAATATTTTGCTTTATCTAAATCAATACTATCAACATCTATACCTTTTGGGATTGAGACATTTTGAAGATGTTCATTCTCATTTTTTTTCTTTCTACCTTTTTTCTTTTTTGTTTCTAATTCATCTTTTTCTTTTTCATATTGTAAGTAGGGGCCGAACCTACCATTCTTTAAATAAATATCTTTACCTTTTTCGTTTTGACCCAGTAATTTAGGTTCTGCTAAGTTATATTGAGCTGCAGCTTTAGCTTTAGATAAAGGTCTAGTAAATTTGCATTCCGGATAATTGGAACATCCTATAAAAGCACCACCTCTAAAACTATTTTTTAGACTTAGTTCTCCATTGGAACACAACTTGCATTTTCGATCGATTGCGTCTTTATCATCTCTTTCAAAAATTAAAGCCCCTAAACTCTCATTTAATAAGTCTAATACTTCTCTAGTTCTCTTTTCTTTAACTTTTCCCACATTTTCATAAAAATCTTTCCAAAAATTATCCAAAACTTGAACCCATTCAATTTTGCCACTGGTGATTTCATCTAGTTGATTTTCAAGGTCTGCAGTAAAATTATAATCTACGTATTTAGAGAATAATTTCTCTAAAAAAGCTGAAATTAGCTTGCCTCTATCAGTTGGATTAAACCTTTTATTAATTAATTCGACATAATTTCTAGTTGATAATACTGAAATAATACTTGCGTAAGTTGAGGGTCTACCAATGCCTAATTCTTCCATTTTTTTTACTAAACTTGCCTCAGAGTAACGTGGTGGTGGATCTGTAAAGTGCTGTTCATCATGTAATTTAAGTATGCTAATTTCTTCACCAACTTTGACTTCAGGTAAAATATTCTTTGCATCTTCGTCAGTTTCTTGAACTTGATAAACTTTAAGAAATCCATCAAATTTTACTACTGAGCCGCTAGCTCTAAAGTTAATTTTATTATCATTTGATGAAATAATTATCGTATTTCTATCAAACTCTGCTGGTGTCATTTGAGATGACAAGGCCCTACTCCAAATTAATTCATAGAGCTTAAATTGATCTGCATTTACATATTTTTTGATGTCAGAAGGTTTTCTACTTATATTAGTTGGTCTTATTGCTTCATGAGCCTCTTGAGCGTTCTTTGCTTTTTTTCCAGAATAACTATTCGGTGCCTCTGGCAAATATTTATTACCATAATCATCAGCAATGAATTTCCTAAAATCATCAATTGCTTCTTTTGAAATATTAGTTCCATCAGTTCTCATATAAGTAATTAATCCGGTAGTTTCACCCTCTATATCTACTCCTTGATACAGTCGTTGTGCAATTTGCATTGTTCTAGAAGCTCCAAAACCAAACCGTCCTGAAGCAGTTTGCTGTAAGGTAGAAGTAGTAAAAGGAGCTAGGGGGTTACGTCTAAATACTTTTGTGTTTACATCTGTAATTTTAAATTTTGTTTTATTGATTATATCAACTGCTTTTTGTATTTCTTCTTTGTTTTTGAAAGAAAATTTTTCAATTTTTTCTCCATTAAACAAACTTAATTTTGAGAAAATGTTTTTATTATCTTTATTCGTAAAATCTGAAGTAAGAGTCCAATATTCTACTGGTTTAAATAATTCTATCTCCTTTTCTCTCTCAGTAATAAGCTTTAAGGCTACAGATTGAACTCTTCCTGCTGATTTTGATCCAGGAAGTTTAGTCCAAAGAATTGGTGAGATATTAAATCCAACAAGATAATCTAACGCTCGTCTAGCTAAATAAGCTTCGACTAAAGGCAAATGGATTTGTCTTGGATTTTTTATAGCATCAAGTATTGCTTTCTTAGTAATTTCATTAAAGACAACTCTTTCCAAATTTTTATCTTTAAGTAGTTTCTTTTTTTCCAGAACTTCTTTAACATGCCAAGCTATAGCTTCACCTTCACGATCTGGATCCGTTGCTAAAATAATTTTATCTGAGTCTTCAGCAGCATTTGTAATTTCTTTTAAATATTTTTTTGAAAAAGAATCAATTTCCCACTCCATTTGAAATTTATTTTCTGGATCGACGGATCCATTTTTTGAAGGCAAATCTCTTATATGACCATAACTTGCCAAAACTAAATAATCTTTACCTAAATATTTATTTATTGTTTTTGCTTTAGCTGGACTTTCAACAATTACTAAGTTCATTAATTGTTTATTTTCAAAATTAAACGAGTTTGTCAAATTTATTATTGAAAAACTAGAAAAGACAGCACTTATAACTTAATTTTATTTTCTCTAGAACTTTTAAGTCTTAAAATATTTTCTTTATGGGTAAAAAGAATCATCACGAAAAAAATAAAAAGAATTAGGATATTGTTATCTATTTTGTAAAAATATGCGTATAGAAAAACTATTAGCGTAGAAATCATTGAAGATAATGACGCAAACCTAAATAATAATGATAAAGAAATCCATGCTATGAGGAAAATAAAAAAAAATTTATAAGATAAAGCTAAAAGTACTCCAAGGTAAGTTGCTACACCTTTTCCTCCTTTAAATTTCAGCCAAACAGGAAAAATATGTCCGATGAAACAAATTAATGCAGATAAAGAGGTTAAGTCTTCAAAATAAAATATTGTTATATAAACCGAAATGTATCCTTTTAATAAATCGAGAACCAACGTAGCTATTGCTAGAAATTTATTTCCGGTTCTAAGCACATTTGTAGTTCCGATATTTCCAGAGCCAACAGTTCTAATATCTTTTTTTAGAAATATTCTAGTTAAAAGTAATCCAAATGGTATTGATCCCAAAAGGTATGAGTAAATTGTTACAATAATTAAATTTATATCCATTAGTTCGAATATGCTACTTCGCCTTGAAGCAAAGTCATTTTCACTTTACCTTGTAATCTTCTATTTTCAATCGCAGTATTTTTTGATTTTGATTTTAGTTCTTCTGCTTTCACTACCCATGGTTTTTCAAGATCAAATATACAAATATCTGCGTCCGATCCTTCTTTAAGTGATCCTTTATCTATTTTTAGTATCTTAGCTGGATTAATCGTTAAGCACTTGATTATTTTTTCCAAAGGCAATGATTCATTATGGTAAAGCTCTAAAGATAAAGATAGCAATGTCTCTATTCCGATAGAACCTGTAGCTGCTTGCGCAAAAGGAAGTCTTTTACTTTCCTCATCTTCAGGAATGTGATCTGATACAATTACATTAATGAGATCATTCTTTATGCCTTCTATTAATGAAAGCCTATCCTCCTCGCTTCTAAGAGGGGGAGATAGTTTCAAAAAAGTTCTAAATTCTCCGATGTCATTTTGATTTAACGATAAATTGTTAATAGAAACCCCTGTGCTAAATTTTATTCCATTAGATTTATTTTTTTTTATAACATTAAGAGAATTTTTTGAAGAAATTTGATTAATATGATATCTGCAAGGAAATTCACTTAACAAAGATAAATCCCTTTCAATAATAATCTTTTCAGCAATATCTGAGACACCTTGTAAACCTAATCTTGTCGCCACTTCGCCTTGATTGATGCATGAATTTTTAGCTAATTCATAATCCTCGGCATGTTGCATAATTAGAACATCAATATCTGAAGCATAATTCATTATTCTAGACATCAATTCAGAATTTTGGATAGTTTTATTTACATCACTAAACCCAATAATACCTCTTGCTTTTAACAAACCAAATTCAGTCATTTGATTACCCTCCCTCTGTCTAGTAATCGAAGCACATGGAAAAAGATTCACCTTAGCTTTATCTCTGCCCCTTCTAATTATAAAGTCTACCATAGATACGTTGTCTATAACCGGCTTGGTATTTGGCATAGTTACAATTGAAGTTACTCCACCTGCCAAAGCTGCTTGGCTTAGTGTTCTAAAATTTTCTTTATATTCAAAGCCAGGCTCTCCAACAAAAGCTTTCATATCAACTAATCCAGGAATAGCTACTAGTCCTTTCAAATCGATTTTTTCTACTGATTTAGATGTACCTAATTTTTTTCCAATGGATTTTATTTTTCCTTTTTCATCAATAACTATATTTCCTATTTCATCCATCTTTTGAGATGGATCGATAATTCTTACATTTGTCAAAATTTTTTCTTTCATTTATTTACAGTACAATTTTAAACATGCCATCCTGACAGCTACACCTAATTCAACTTGTTCTTTTACCAGACTTACATTTATGTCATCTGCTAGTTTAGTATCAATTTCAACACCTCTATTCATTGGACCAGGGTGCATGAGTAAAGCATCTTTTTTTGCAAACTTAAGTTTTTCAGGTGTCAGTCCGAAAAATTCATAATATTCTCTTTTTGATGGAAGAAACGATCCTTGCATTCTTTCATTTTGTAATCTCAACATCATAACAATATCGCATCCATCTAATCCTTTTTTCATGTCCGTAAATGATTTCACCCCTAAGTAATCTATGCCTTTAGGCATTAAAGTTTTTGGTGCAATAACATTTACTTCTGCGCCTAACATATTCATTAGATAAATATTAGACCTAGCAACTCTTGAATGCAGAATGTCTCCACATATTGCAATTTTTAATCCTTCAATGTTACCTTTTCTATTAATAATTGTTAAAGCATCTAGTAAGGCTTGTGTAGGGTGCTCTCTTCTGCCATCGCCTGCGTTTATAACTGTACAATTAACTTTTTGTGAAAGAAGATTTGGCGCACCTGAGTCTTGATGTCTTATTACAATTATATCAGGGTGCATCGCATTTAATGTCATAGCAGTGTCAATTAATGTTTCACCTTTTTTTAATGCAGAGTTACCCATATTCATCGTCATTACGTCAGCACCTAGTCTTTTTCCAGCTAAGTCAAATGAACTCTGTGTCCTTGTAGAAGGTTCAAAGAATAAGTTAATTTGAGTTTTTCCCCTTAGGACATCAAGTTTTTTAGAACTTCCTCTGTTTAGTTTTATAAAGGATTTTGCTTCAGTTAAAATCTCTTTTGCTTCGAGAACTGATAAATTTTGAATACCTAATAGATGTTTGGGGGTGTTTTTAATAGCTGAAACTTTTTTAGTAGTTGCCATTAAAATCAACTCTATAGGCCTTTTACTGTATTATATCAAGTATTTTTTTATGATAATAATCAAGCACCCCTTGTAGTATAAATTGAGCAGAGTTCTCGTCTAATTTCTTCACTTTTTTTGACGAATTTATTGTTAAATCATTCGATAGATTAAAGGCGCCCTGGCTAGATAGCCTTTCATCCCATAAAGTGATATTTTCTGTAATATCTTTTGAAAGATTTTTAGCTAGATCTTTTGCTGATTGTGAAGAGGGTCCTTCCGTTCCATCCATATTAATTGGATTGCCTATGACTATTCCATCTATGTCATATTCCTTAGCAATTTTCAGAATTTGATCGACTAAGTCTCTATAATTTTCTTTAATAATCGTGGTGTATGGCGTAGCTACAATTTTATTTTCATCTGATAGAGCTATTCCAATTCTCTTACCGCCGGGATCAATACCTATTAATCTTGATTTTTTCTTAGTTTTTTTAATAAATTCGTCAATATCGAGCATGAAATTTACCTAATTTATGATAAAACACATTTAAATTAACTTATTGCACAAATGTCCTTAGATAAAGAAAAAATTAAACATGTTGCTAAATTAGCTCGAATCTCAGTTGATGAAGCTAAAGTAAATAGCTTAACCAAAGATTTAAACTCAATCTTTAAGTTTATTGAACAATTAAATGAACTAAATACTGATAAAGTTGAACCATTAACATCGATTTTAAACCAGTCTTTGAGATCAAGGAAAGATGAAATCAGCGACGGGAAGATAAGAGAGAAAATTTTGAAGAATTCACCTAAAGAAAATGAAGAATTTTTTGTAGTTCCTAAGGTGGTGGAGTAATGGCTGATATTACAAATCAAAGTCTAAATGAAATTATAGAAAACGTAAAAACGAAAAAAATCTCATCTAGAGAGTTAACTAAAGCATATATAAAAAATATTGAAAATGCAAAAAAGTTAAATGCATTTGTTACTACAACATTTGATCAAGCTTTAGAAAATGCAAAACAATTTGACAACAAACCAAATTTTGATCAATTGCTTCCGGGAATACCTTTAGCTGTAAAAGATTTATTTTGTACTGAAAATACAAAAACAACTGCTGGAAGCAATATTTTAAACAACTTTATTCCATCTTATGAGTCAACGGTTACTAAAAATTTATGGGGCAATGGATCATTTCTTTTAGGAAAATTAAATTGTGATGAGTTTGCGATGGGTTCTTCTAACGAGACAAGTCACTATGGAAATGTAATTAATCCTGTAGGAGATCAATTAGTACCAGGCGGTTCATCTGGAGGATCTTCATCTGCTTTAGCTGCAGATTTAACGCCAGCTACAATTGGAACAGATACTGGTGGATCGATTAGACAGCCAGCTTCCTTTACTGGTACTGTAGGTTTAAAACCAACCTATGGATTATGTTCTAGATGGGGTATCGTGGCTTTTGCTTCATCTTTAGATCAAGCCGGTCCAATGACAAAAACAATTAAAGATTGTGCAATTATGCTAGAGTCAATGTCTGGCTTCGACGAGAAAGATTCCACTTCAATAAACAAAAAGAAAGAACAATATTCAAAAAATTTAAAAGATAATATTAAAGGTTTAAAAATTGGAATTCCAAAAGAATATCGTGTTGACAATATGCCTAAGGAAATTGATGAGCTTTGGGAAAAAGGAAAAAATATATTAAAAGATCTTGGCGCGCAATTAATTGATATTTCATTGCCTCATACAAAATATGCTTTGCCCACTTATTATATAGTTGCTCCAGCTGAAGCCTCTTCCAATTTAGCTAGATATGATGGAGTTAGATATGGTTATAGATCAAAACAAGGAAAAGATTTAATTGAGATGTATGAAAAAACTCGGTCTGAAGGTTTTGGGGATGAGGTTAAACGTAGAATATTAATTGGAACTTATGTTCTTTCATCAGGTTATTATGATGCTTATTACCTTAAAGCACAAAAAGTAAGACAACTGATTAAAAAAGATTTTGATGATAGTTTTAAAAAAATAGATGCAATTCTAACACCATCAACACCAAGTTCTGCATTCAAAATAGGGGAGAAGACTAATGATCCTGTTTCCATGTATTTAAATGATATTTTTACTGTACCTGTAAATTTAGCTGGTCTTCCAGCTTTATCATTGCCCGCAGGTGTTGATAAGAAAGGTTATCCTTTAGGTTTGCAACTTATTGGTAAAGCATTAGATGAACAAAAAATTCTTAATATTGGTTATGCATTTGAAAAAAATTGCGGTTTTAAAAATGAAATTAAAAAGTGGTGGTCATGAGTAAAGAAAAATTTGATTATTTTATTAAGGGAGAAAAAGGGAAGTATGAAGTTGTGATAGGTCTTGAAGTTCATGCTCAAGTTTCATCTAAATCTAAACTTTTTTCTGGTTCATCAACTAAATTTGGTGCTGATCCTAACAATCAGGTGAGTTTGATTGACTCTGCTTTTCCAGGAATGTTACCGGTCATTAATGAAGAATGCGTTAAGCAAGCAGTAAGGACTGGCCTTGGTTTAAATGCTAAAATAAATAATTACTCAGTTTTCGATAGGAAAAATTATTTCTATGCAGATTTACCTCAAGGTTATCAAATATCTCAGTATAAGAATCCTATCGTAGGGGAAGGTAAAGTTTTATTAGATATGCCTTACGGGTCAAAAGAAATTGGTATAGAAAGACTTCATCTCGAGCAAGATGCGGGTAAAAGTATTCATGATATGGATCCATCTAATACTTATGTAGATTTAAATCGTTCAGGAATTGCTTTAATGGAAATAGTCAGCAAACCAGATCTTAGATCACCAGATGAGGTTAATGCTTACATAAAAAAATTAAGATCAATTATGAGATATTTAGGTACCTGTGATGGAAATATGCAAGAAGGATCACTTAGAGCAGATGTAAATGTATCTGTAAGAAAAGAAGGTGATAAAAATTTTGGAACACGTTGTGAAATTAAAAATGTAAATTCTATAAAGTTTATGCAGATGGCAATTGAATATGAAGCTACTAGACAAGTTGAACTAATAGAAAACGGCAAAGAAATAGATCAAGAAACAAGACTTTTTGATACAAAAAAAAATGAGACAAGATCAATGAGATCAAAAGAAGATGCACATGATTATAGATATTTTCCTGATCCAGACTTATTGCCTTTAAAGTTAGAACAAAAATTAATTGATGATTTAAAAATATCTCTTCCAGAGCTTCCAGATAAAAAAAAGGAAAGATTTATAAAAGAGTATGGATTAAATGCATATGAAGCAAATATCTTAGTTTCTGAAAAAGAAATATCTGATTATTATGAGGAAGTTGCAAAGCTATCTGATAAAAAACTTGCAGCTACTTGGATGATGGGAGATTTATTTGCAATGCTAAATGATAAGGGTCTAGACATATCAAAATCTCCTATATCGGCAAAAAATTTTGCAGAATTAGTCCAATCAATTAAAACTGGAGAAATTTCCGGAAGAATAGCAAAAGAAGTTTTCGAAATAATGGTTGAAAGCGGCGATAATCCAAAAAAAATTATAGAGTCAAAAGGGATGAAGCAACAAAGCGATCCTAAAGAATTAGAAAAAATGATTAATGAGATACTATCAAAAAATAAAGATAAAGTTGATCAATATAAAGCTGGAAAAGAAAAATTATTTGGTTTTTTTGTTGGACAGGTTATGAAACTATCTGGTGGTAAAGCAAACCCTCAACTGACAAATGAAATTTTAAAAAAACTTTTAAAGGGCTAGTATGCCTAAAAAATTAGATTTAACTGAAAATCTTGAAAAATACATTATTGATCACTCAGAAGCTTTGACTGATGTTCAGAAAGAGATAATTCAATATAATATAAGTCTTGGCGATAAACAGAGACTGCAGATTTCAGTTTCTCAAGCACAATTTCTACAAACATTAATTAAGATTTCTAATATTAAGAAGATTTTAGAAATAGGAAGTTTTACAGGTTTTAGTGCTTTGACTATGGCTTTAGCTCTTCCATCTGATGGTATCTTAATTAGCTTAGATAAAAGCACTGAATTTAGTTTGAAGGCACAATCATTTTATGAAAAAGCAAACGAAAGAAAGATAAAGCAAATCATTAAACCTGCTATTGAAAGTCTAAAAGAATTAAAAGACTCAAATCAAAAATTTGATTTAATTTTTATAGATGCTGATAAGGAAAATTACCTTAATTATTACGAAACATCTTTAGAACTGATTAATAAAAATGGCCTTATTGTTATAGACAATGTTTTATGGCACGGAGAAGTGGCAGATAACTCAAAAAACGATAAATTTACAAATATTATAAGAAAATTCAACACTCACATTAAGAAAGATAACAGAATTGTAAAAAATATTACACCGATAGGTGATGGTCTTACAATTTGTATTAAAAAATAATGTATACAATTTTTGGATTTTATAAGTTTAAAAAGATTAAATCTTTGAAAAAATATCAATTATTATTTCAAAGAGAAATTTCTAAAAACAATGTTAGGGGTGCAATAATCTTGTCATCAGAGGGTATAAATGGAACAATTGCAGGTAAAAAAGATAATATAAGCAAAATAATAAAGGTTTTAAAAAGACAATTACGATTGAAAGATTTTGATAGTAAGAATATATCTCAAAGTCATTTTCAACCATTCCACAAAGGTAAAATAAAAATAAAAAATGAAGTTGTTCCACTAGGTTTAAAAATAAATTCAAAGAATAAAAAACTTAATAGATATATTTCTGGGAAATCATGGAACAAACTTATTTCAAATAAAGAAACTTTAGTCGTAGATGCTAGAAAGCCATTTGAATACGATGTGGGTACTTTTAAAAATTCTATAAATCCAAATATTCAAAATTTTAGAGATTTTCCAAAATATCTAGAAAAAATCGATAAATCTAAACACATAGCAATGTTTTGTACCGGCGGAATTAGGTGTGAAAAAGCCTCAATATTTTTAAAAAAAAAAGGTTTTAAGAATGTTTTCCAATTAAAGGGCGGGATACTTAATTATCTTAATAAAATCGAAAAGAAAGACAGTCTTTGGAAGGGGGAGTGTTTTGTTTTTGATAATAGAATATCTCTTAAACATAAATTAAAACAAGGAACGTACTCTGTATGTAGTGGTTGTCGAAAGCCTTTTTCACCCAAAGATAAAAAATCTTACAAATATGAAGAGGGCGTTTCATGTCCAAGGTGTTATGACACACTCTCAAATTCACAAAAAACTAGATTTCGTATGAGGCAAAATCAAATTAGTCTTGCTAAAAAAGCCGGAAGAAAGCATAAGTTCCAAAAGGAATTTTAATTATGGATTTGACTAAAGGTTCAATTTGGCAACTTCTTAGAAAAGTAACTATACCTGCAAGCACAGGATCCCTTTTTCAAACTTTTTACAATCTAGTCGATACTTATTTTGCTGGAAGAATTTCACCAGAAGCGTTAGCAGCAATTGCAAAATCCTGGCCAATTTATTTTATAGCAATAGCTGTTGCGGTAGGTATTGGAGCTGGAACCACAGCTTTAATTAGTAATTCGATTGGAGCCAAAGAGGACAGAAATGCATCAATGTATGTTGCTCAGTCTATAATATTAGCAATTGTAGTCTCAATTTTCGTAACTTTGTTTGGTTTAAATTTTTCCGATGAACTTTTAAGAATTATGGGTTCCACTGAAGAAAGTATAATATTAACACGTGAATACTTAGATATTATTTTTTTTGGAGCTATCATTATATTAGTCCAATTATCTTTGAATGGAACTTTGAATGCTCAAGGTGATACAAAAAGTTATAGAAATGTTTTAATTTTTACTTTTTTCTTAAATATTTTTTTAAATCCATTATTCATATTTGGTTATGGATTTATACCAGCATTTGGAATTGCAGGTTTAGCTATTGCTACAATAGTTTCTCAGTGTATTGGTTTAATCTACTTAGCTAATAAAGTTTATTGCTGTAAATTAAAGAAATTCCTTTATCTAGAATGCTTTAAACCAAAAATTGATTACTTAAGCTCGCTCTTTAAACAATCAGTGCCAATAATGTTTACTATGTTGATGATAATGTTTGGAGTATTTAATATTTTCTATTTTGTTGGTCAGTTTGGAGAATTAGCTACAGCGGGTTATGGCACTGCAGTTAGAATTGAACAAGTTTTATTGTTACCAGTTATAGGTTTAAATACCGCTGTTTTATCAATTGCAGGTCAAAACTTTGGGGCAAAAATGTATTTCAGAGTAAAAGAAGTGTATGGAAAAGCTTTGATGTTTGGTTCAGGATTTATGGTATTAGCAGGTATATTTGTTTATTTAACTTCAGAAATTATAATCTCTTTTTTTACTAATGATTTAGAAGTAATCCGGAGAGGAGCACTTTACTTACAGGTAGCAGCTTTAATTGGGCCCGTGTATCCAGTTTTCTTTATTACCTCTGCTTTATTCCA
>CACNAY010000017.1 GCA_902618555.1 uncultured Pelagibacteraceae bacterium | reverse complement strand
AATGGATATTTAAAAAATAAAAAAAAAATATTGCATGTGGTAGCTATAGATTACGGAATTAAGAAAAATATTTTAAGATATTTCTCGGATTTTAATTGTAAAGTTACAATCGTGCCATGCAAAACAGGTGCAAATGATATTCTTAAACTCAAGCCTAATGGAATATTTTTATCAAATGGGCCCGGAGATCCAGCGGCAACTGGTAAATATGCAATACCTACAATTCAAGAATTAATAAAACAAAAGTTACCATTATTTGGAATTTGTTTGGGCCATCAAATCTTAGCTTTAGCACTCGGTGCTAAGACAGAAAAAATGAAACTAGGGCATAGAGGAGCTAACCATCCAGTTAAAAATTTAATTGAGGGTAATGTTGAAATCACAAGTCAAAATCACGGATTTGAAGTAATAAAAAAAAATTTGCCTAAAAGTATAAGAGTTACTCACCAGTCTTTATTTGACAACAGCATTGAAGGTATAGAGTTGAAAAATAAACCTGTTTTCTCAGTTCAATATCATCCGGAGTCCAACCCTGGTCCTCAAGATAGTGTTTATTTATTTGATAAATTTGTAAAAAGTATGAAAAGAGATGCCAAAAAGAAAAGATATTAAAAAAATTTTAGTTGTTGGCGCGGGGCCAATAATTATTGGGCAAGCGTGTGAGTTTGATTACTCAGGTACTCAAGCTTGTAAAGCTTTAAAAGATGAAGGGTTCAAAGTAATTCTCATTAATTCAAACCCTGCAACGATTATGACAGATCCAAATGTTGCTGATAAAACTTATATTGAGCCTATAACGATTGAAGTTCTTGAAAAAATTCTTATCAAAGAAAAACCTGATGCGATTTTGCCAACTATGGGTGGTCAAACTGCATTAAATTTAGCAATTGAGGCAGAAAAAAAAGGAATTTTAAAAAAGTATAAAATTGAACTCATTGGTGCTAACTCTAAAGCTATATCCAATGCTGAAGATAGAAAAAAGTTCAGAAAAAATATGATAGAGATTGGTTTAGATCTTCCTAAATCAAAGATAATAAATAATTTCAAACAATCTTCAAAGGTATTAAAACAAATCGGATTACCAGCGATTATAAGACCGGCTTTTACTCTAGGTGGTTTAGGGGGTGGTATAGCAAAGAATAAAAAAGATTTTTATAAAATAATAAAAAGTGGACTTCACGAGTCACCTGTTAATCAAGTCTTAGTTGAAGAGTGTTTAGAAGGTTGGAAAGAATTTGAGATGGAAGTTGTGAGAGATAAAAATGACAATTGCATTATCATCTGCTCAATAGAAAATTTAGATCCAATGGGAATTCATACTGGAGACTCGGTTACTATCGCCCCAGCACTCACTTTGACCGACAAAGAGTATCAATTTATGAGAAATGCCTCTATTGCTTGCCTAAGAAAAATTGGTGTGGAAACCGGGGGATCAAATGTTCAATTTGCGATAAATCCGAAAAATGGAAGAATGGTAATCATTGAAATGAATCCTAGAGTTTCAAGATCATCAGCGCTGGCTTCTAAAGCCACTGGGTTTCCAATAGCAAAAGTAGCGGCAAAGTTAGCTGTTGGTTATACTTTAGACGAATTAAAAAATGAAATTACGAAAGTTACACCTGCATCTTTTGAACCCACAATAGACTATGTGGTCACTAAAATCCCAAGATTTACTTTTGAAAAATTCTCCTCTTCAGCTGCAGTTTTAGGAACTTCAATGCAATCGGTGGGAGAAGCAATGGCTATTGGTAGAAATTTTAAAGAGTCTCTTCAAAAAGCATTGGTATCTCTAGAGACAGGTTTCTCAGGATTAGACCAAATATTTAATTTGAATACGAAACAAATTAAAAAAAAACTTAAAGAAAATGTTCCAAATAAGATTTTACTTGTTGGAGAGGCTATAAGAAAAAAAATAAATTTAAAGGACATAAATAAACTTTCAAAAATTGATCCATGGTTTTTAAATCAAATAAAAGAAATCATAGAAAATGAGATCAAAATAAAGAAAAAAGGTCTTCCTAAAAACTTCAATGAATTTAATTATCTCAAGTCAATAGGATTTTCTGACAAAAAATTGTCTGAACTTACAAATGCTTCAGAGTCTTTAGTTAGAAAGAAAAGAACTGCTTTAAAAGTTTTACCAGTTTATAAAAAAATTGATACTTGTGCTGCAGAATTTAAATCTTTCACTCCATATATGTATTCTACTTATCAAAGAAATTTCTCCACTAATTCAGAGTGTGAGGCTGATCCCTCTAATAGAGATAAAATTATAATTCTGGGTGGAGGCCCTAATAGAATTGGTCAAGGAATAGAGTTTGATTATTGCTGTTGCCAAGCTAGCTTTGCTCTTAAGGAAGCTAAATATGAAACTATCATGGTGAATTGTAATCCAGAAACCGTGTCAACAGATTATGATACAAGTGACAGATTATATTTTGAGCCTTTAATAGATGAGTATGTTTTCAATATTATAAAAAGAGAGAAGTCAAAAGGTAATGTAAAAGGTGTTATTACTCAATTCGGAGGACAAACTCCAATTAAACTTGCAAAATTTTTACACGAAAACAAGCTTCCAATTTTAGGAACCCAATATTCATCAATTGATCTTGCTGAAGATAGAGATAGATTTAGAAGTCTTTTAAATAAACTTAATTTAAATCAAGCTGAAAGTGGTATAGCAAGAACTTTTCCTCAAGCAATAAAAATTGCAGATAAGATTGGTTTGCCTTTAATGGTGAGGCCATCTTATGTGTTAGGTGGAAGGGCAATGGAGATTGTTCATGAAAAAAGCCAACTCAAAGACTTTGTTAAAGAAGCATTTAAAGCTGCTGAAAAAAATCCAATTTTAATTGATAAGTTTATTGATAATGCAATGGAAGTTGATGTTGACGCAATATCAGATGGTAAAAATGTTTTTGTAGCGGGTATTATGCAACACATTGAAGAGGCAGGAATACACTCAGGTGACTCAGCATGCAGTTTGCCTCCAGTATCAATTAAACCTTTTTTAATAAAAGAAATTGAAAATCAAACAAAAAAATTAGCTTTAGCACTTAAAGTTAAAGGTTTAATGAATGTTCAATATGCAATTAAAAAAGATAAGATTTATGTAATAGAAGTTAATCCAAGGGCTAGTAGAACTGTTCCATTTGTTTCAAAAGCGAAAAATTTACCTCTTGCCAAGATAGCCTCGAGAGTAATGGCAGGAGAAAAATTATCAAATTTCAATTTAAAAAGTAAAACAAAAGAAATGTTTGCAGTTAAAGAGGCGGTCTTTCCATTTAACAAATTTCCAAATAGTGATCTTTTACTTGGCCCAGAAATGAAGTCTACAGGTGAAGTTATGGGTTTTGATAAAAATTTCGGGATGGCTTTTGCTAAGAGTCAAATTGCAGCCTCAAACTCTCTCCCTAAAAAGGGCTTAGCTTTTATTTCTTTAAAAAATAGTCATAAAGAAGAAGGTGTTCAACTAGCAAAACAATTAGTTAAATTAAATTTTAAACTTTGTGGAACTAGAGGGACAGCTGACTATATTAGCAAACATGGAATTAAGTGTAAAAAAATTAATAAAGTAAATCAGGGATCTCCTCATATTGTTGACATTCTAAATACTAAAAAAATAGCATTAGTTATTAATACAGGTGGCGGAAATAGTGAAACTCAGTTGAGCGATGCGTTAGCTTTGAGAAGAGCAACTTTAGCTAACAAAGTTCCATATTGCACGAATATGTCAACAGCAAAAGTTTGTTTGGAAGGTATTAAATCTCTAAAATTGAAAGATATCAGCGTTAATTCTTTACAAGATCTTTAGCTTTTAACTTTCCAATCAGTTTCGAATGTAACGTAATTTATTTGAATACATCTTCTCTCTTTTTTAATATCTTTTTTTTCCATTCCATGCCAAGTGTTTGGTCCACTGGTAAAGAAGTATCCATAATTATGTTTATAAGGAACTGTTTTAACTTTTTTTAATTTTGCATCATAAAAATCAGTTCCTAAATTCTCTGACTCATTATGTAAATTAACAAAAACTATTGAGGACATTAATTTTTCCTCAATATCGCAGTGAGGCTTTAACCAAAAACCTTCTCTATCACAAATTACTTCTAGCCTTACATATGAATTACTCAAATCTTTTCCAATTAATGATCCAATTTTTTTATAAACTTCAGGTGATCTTAATTCTTCTATAAATTTTGTTAAGTTCGGAAATTGATTAGAGTTTTCTTTATTAACATAACATCTTAGTTTTTTAGCTTTTCCCCCATCTTTAATTCCAGCTCGAAAAGCTCCTTCTCCTCCATCTAGAGCTCTTGTTCCGTCATAATTTAGATTTTGTTTTCTAGGATCAGCTATCTCTGCACTACAAATTTCATTAATAGCATTTTGAGTCAGCGGCTGGTTGATTTCAAAATGTTTAAAAGGATCACTGAATAGTTTAGTTCTTTTTTCTAATGATTTAAATAATTCCATGTTTTTTCATTTTTGCTTTTACAATTGGAGCTATTCTATTTACCTCATTTAAACTATTGTAGCTCCAACTTTCAACCCTATCTTCTAATTCTCTTGTTATACCTAAATCTTTCAATTGTGAATAAAATTTTTTAAATCTTCCAGTTGGCTTAAAAGACTTCATCATAGCAATATAAACAGGTTTTCCAGTCATAGCAGCCTCTGAAATCATTGACGTGGAGTCGCACGTTACAACTATATAATTTGAGATTGCTAGTGCAGAAAGATAAGCTTTTTTATCAATATTTTTTACAACATGATGATTAATGCTAAAGGTATTAAATGCTATTTTTAAGATATTTTCAGGTGTTCTGTATGAAGGAATTACAATAATTTTAAATTTATCTGGGGTAAATAATGTCTTAACTTTGTTAAAAAGTTCATGAATTTGTTTTTCTGAATAATTATAATATTTGTTTGGTCCTCCAATAATAAATGCTACTAGTTCTTTTCTTTTATCTTTTTCAATTCCTAGATACTTTGAATTATCATTAATCTCTTTTTTTGTTAGGTAGTGAATAGCGCCCGTAGTATTAATTATATTTTCACCTTTTAAACGATCATGCTCTGGACTCACTATAAGGTCAAAGTGTTCAAAAGAAACTTTAGGATCTTGTATGTGAATATTGAAAATTTGATTGCCTAGTCTTTTTTTTAAAGCTATTGATGGTATTACACTTTTTCTTCCACAAGATATAATGATTTTACAATCACACACGAATTTATTTTTTACCAAATTTTCTGATATTGGGCTTATTTTAGGAGGAATCAAATTCCAGAAAGATTTTAATTCAATTTGTTGGTGTTTATAACTTAGGCCCAAAGCTTTAGCTAATCCCTCTACTTGACTAACCATGCCGTGCATACCTTGCGTTAAAAGAAGTGCTTTTAATTCTAACATTAGTTACTATATACCTTTACATAATGAATAATAAATCAACAAAACATACAAAAGTGTTAATTCTTGGATCAGGTCCTGCTGGCTACACAGCGGCTATTTATGCGGCTAGAGCTATGCTTAAACCGATACTTGTTCATGGTTCTCAACCCGGAGGACAATTAACTACTACTACAGATGTTGAAAATTACCCTGGATACTCAAAAGTGATTCAGGGGCCATGGCTAATGGACGAAATGAAAGGCCAGGCAGAGGCTGTAGGCACAGAGATGATACAGGATCATATAAGTAAAGTTGACTTAACAAAAAAACCTTTTACAGCAACAGGTGATAGCGGTCAGGTTTACACTGCAGATAGTTTTATAATTTCAACAGGAGCACAAGCAAGATGGTTAAATTTAAAATCTGAACAAGAGTTTAGAGGATTTGGAGTTTCAGCATGTGCTACTTGTGACGGGTTTTTCTTTAAAGAAAAAGAAGTGGCTGTAGTTGGTGGAGGAAATGCCGCTGTTGAAGAAGCAATGTTTCTAACTAAATTTGCTTCAAAGGTTTATTTAATACATAGGAGAAACGAACTTAGAGCAGAAAAAATGCTTCAAGCAAAATTAAAATCTAATAAGAAAATAGAAATTATTTGGGATACTGTTGTTGAGGATGTTATTGGCACTAAAGAGCCGAAAACTGTTAATGCATTAAAAATTAAAAATGTAAAAGATAGTAAAGTTAAAGAGCTTAAAGTAGATGGTTTATTTATTGCCATAGGTCATGATCCAGCAACATCTTTATTTAAAAATCAACTTAATATGGACAAAGAAGGGTATTTAATTACAAAACCTGACTCTACTGAAACAAATATTCCAGGAGTTTTTGCTGCTGGAGATGTAAAGGATAAAATTTTTAGACAAGCTGTTACCGCTGCTGGAATGGGTTGTATGTCAGCACTTGAAGCTGAAAAATATCTATCTGAGACTAATTAAGGCCATCGCAAAAAGTTTTAATTCTTTGCATTGCTTTTTTCAAATTTTCCATTGAAGTAGCGTAAGATATCCTGAAGTAACCGTCTAGACCAAAGGCAGAACCTTGAACCACAGCTACCTCAGCTTTTTCTAACAGTTTCTCTACAAAATCTTTATCGGTTTTAAGTTTTGTTTTCTTGTTTAGTAGCTTTTTACAGTTTGGAAAAACATAAAAAGCTCCTTCAGGGCTTAAGCAACTTATACCTTTAATATTATTTAAACTATCAACAACGAAATTTCTTCTCTCTTTAAAAGAATTTGATCTTTTTGAAATAAAGTCTTGTGTTCCGTTTAAAGCCTCGACTGCAGCTGCTTGGCTTATGGATGTAGGATTACTAGTTGATTGAGATTGAATTTTAGCCATCGCTTTAATTATTTCCTTTGGACCTGCAGCATAGCCTATTCTCCAGCCAGTCATTGAGTAAGATTTACTCACTCCATTCATTGTTAAAGTTCTGCTTTTTAATTTTTCAATTTGCGCAATTGTAAAAAATTTGAAATCGTCATAAGTAATATGTTCGTAAATATCATCGCTTAAAATATATAAATTTTTATATTTCATTAAAATATTCGATAAAGCTATTATCTCATCTTTGGTATAACCAGAGCCTGTAGGGTTAGACGGAGAGTTTATTATTATCCACTTTGTTTTCTTTGAAACTGCTTTTTTTAATTTTTCTGGTGTTAATTTAAAATTATTTTTTTCATCACACTTTATTATTTTAGGTTTTCCCCCAGCTAACAAAACAATGTCAGGGTAAGAAACCCAATAAGGCGCTGGAATAATGACCTCATCACCCTTATTTATGGTTGCCATAAAAGCATTATATAAAACTTGCTTTCCACCAGTTCCAACAGAAATTTGATCAAGCTCATATGATAAATGATTTTCTCTAGAAAATTTTGCTTGGATAGCTTTTTTTAAAGCTGGAGTTCCATCCACTGCTGTATATTTTGTATCCCCTTTTCTAATCGCCTCTATTGCCGCTTCTTTAATATTGTCTGGAGTATCAAAATCGGGCTCTCCAGCCCCTAAACCGATAACATCCTTTCCAGCAGCTCTCATTTCCCTAGCTTTTGAGGTAACTGCTATTGTAGGCGACGGTTTTATACGTTTTAAACTATTGGAAACTATGCTCATTGAAATTTATAATATAATTAATTTATTATTAACACAAAATGCAAAATACTTATCAAGAAAAATTAGCTGATCTAGAAGTTAATAACTCAAAAAAAATTAAGAAGTTAGAGGGAGGTATTAAATTCAAAATCAAAAGTGATTTTCAACCTAGCGGTGACCAACCAGAGGCCATAAGACAAATATTAAAAAACTTAAAAGATAACAAACAGGAACAAGTGCTTTTAGGGGTCACGGGATCAGGTAAAACATTTACAATGGCAAAAGTTATCGAAAAGGCTAATAGACCAGCTCTAATTCTAGCACCAAACAAAACTTTAGCTGCTCAATTGTACGGAGAATTTAAAAGTTTTTTTCCAGATAATGCTGTAGAATATTTTGTATCATATTACGATTACTATACTCCAGAAGCATACGTTCCTAGATCTGATACTTACATAGAAAAAGAGGCCTCAATAAATGAGCAAATTGATCGTATGAGACACTCGGCAACAAGATCTTTGTTGGAAAGAGATGATGTAATTATTGTTGCAAGTGTGTCATGTATTTATGGTTTAGGTTCTGTAGAGGCATACTCAAAAATGACTATTACTTTAAAGAAAAATTATGAGTACGAGCGAGACGATTTAATTAGAGCATTTATAAACTTACAGTACAAAAGAAATGATCAAAATTTTTTTAGAGGGACCTTTAGGGTAAGAGGAGAAAATTTAGAGATCTTTCCATCACACCTAGAAGATAGAGCTTGGAGAATAAGTTTTAATCTAAATAAATTGGAAAAAATTGAGGAATTTGACCCACTTACTGGAGATAAGACAAATGATTACTCAATAATAAAAATTTACGCTAATAGTCATTATATAACCCCTAAGCCTACTATCGAGCAAGCAATCAAACAAATAAAATCTGAGTTAGCTGTGACTTTAAAAAAACATAGAGAAAACAACAAACTTTTAGAGGAACAAAGATTAAGAGAACGAACTAAGTTTGATCTAGAAATGATTGAAGCTACCGGAACTTGTGCAGGGATAGAAAATTATTCAAGATTTTTATCAGGAAGAAAAGCTGGTGAACCTCCTCCTACTCTGTTTGAGTATTTTCCAGATAATGCAATTATATTTGTAGACGAAAGTCACGTAACAGTTCCTCAATTAAATGGAATGTATAAAGGTGACCGTACAAGAAAAAGCACGTTAGCCGAATATGGGTTTAGACTACCTTCATGTATGGATAATAGACCTTTGAAATTTGAAGAGTGGGATTTAATGAGAACACAAACTGTTTTTGTCTCTGCTACCCCAGGACCTTGGGAACTAAAACAAACGAGCAATAAATATATTGACCAAATCATTAGGCCAACAGGTTTAATAGACCCACCGGTTGAAATAAGGCCAGCCAAAACTCAAGTTGATGATCTTATGCACGAGGCAAAAGAGATTGTAAAAAAAGGATATAGAGTTCTTGCTACAACGCTGACAAAAAAAATGGCTGAAGATCTTACTGAGTACCTTCACGAAAATGGTCTTAAAGTAAGATATATGCACTCTGACATTGATACTCTTGAAAGAATTGAGATCATAAGAGATTTGAGAATGGGAGTGTTTGATATTCTTGTAGGAATTAATTTGTTGAGAGAGGGATTAGATATTCCCGAATGTGCTTTGGTAGCAATTTTAGATGCTGATAAAGAGGGATTTTTAAGATCTGAAACTTCTTTAATTCAAACAATTGGAAGAGCAGCGCGAAATGTTGATGGTAAAGTAATTTTATATGCTGATAAAGTCACTAAGAGCATTAAGAATGCAATTAAGGAAACAGACAGAAGGAGAAATAAACAATTAGACTATAATGAGAAAAATGGAATAACAGCCGAGTCAGTAAAAAAAGAGATAAGTGATATTTTAGAGTCTGTTTATGAAAAAGATTACGTTAAAATTAGTGAAGGTTCAAACGTAGGTGGTAACTTAAAAAAACATCTTAAAGCTTTAAACAGAAAAATGAAAGAAGCTGCATCTAATTTAGAATTTGAAGAGGCTGCTAAACTAAGAGATGAAATGAGAAAATTAGAAGCTAGTGAACTTGAAATAACTTTAAATCCTAAAATATCTCAATATAATTTGAAAAGTAAGGTTTATCCAAAAGGAAGATCAACTATGGGTATGCCTGGAACAAAACCAAGAAAAGCGATAAAAAAATGGAAGCCAAAAAAATAATTATCACTGGCGGAGCTACTAGAATAGGATCTGCAATCGCTAAAAGTTTAGTTAGCTTTGAAACAAAAATAGCTATCCACTTTAACAAATCTAAAAGTAGTGCTTTAAAATTAAAAAAAGAATTAGAGAAACTTGGGGCTGAAGCATACTTATTTAAAGCCGATTTAAATAATTTAAAACAAACCGAAACTTTAATAAAAAAAGCTTATAAAACTCTCAAAGGATTAGATTGCTTAATTAATAATGCATCTATCTTTGAAAACGATAACCTTGAAAATTTCTCTGAAAAATCCTTTACAAAACATATGAATATCAACTTAAAATCACCAGCAATTTTAACGCAAAATTTTAAAAAATTAATCAAAAAAAAAGAAGGATGTGTCATAAATATTATTGATCAAAGAGTTGAAAAATTAACCCCTTTTTTTTTCTCTTATACTCTTAGTAAATCTTCATTGGCAGTTTTTACAAAAACATCGGCTATGAAATTAGCGCCTAATATAAGAGTGAACGGTATTTCACCTGGACCGACATTAAAAAACAAAAGACAATCCGAAAGACATTTCAAAAAGCAATGGAAATCCACGCTCTTAAAAAAAAAAGTAGATTTAGAAAATATATGTAATGGAGTAAAGTTTCTAATTGAAAATAAAAATATAACTGGAGAAATAATTAATATTGATAGCGGACAAAGACTTGCATGGCAAACACCAGATATTATTAATACAAAAGAATGAAGATAATTAAATTTAAGAAAAAAGAAAAATTTAAATATAAAAGAAAAGTAATTATAAAAGATTTAATCTTAAATATTTCTATAGGAATACACAACTTTGAGAAAAAAAAGAGACAAAGAGTAAAATTTAATATTGAAATTTTGATAAATCCATATGTGACTCCAAATAACAAAGATCTTAATTCTATAGTTAATTATGAGGAAATTGTTAGCAAAATTGAGAAAATTGCTTATTTAAAACATCACGAGTTACTTGAAGACTTAGCGGAAAATATTTTTAATATGATATTTAGAAATAAACTTGTAAAAAAGATTAATCTTAAGATAGAAAAGTTAGATATCTTAAAGAAAACTAAGTCTGTTGGTATCGAAGTATCAAAATCAAAAATATGATTAGTAGTTTAGAGTTAGGAAAAAAAGTAATAAAAGAAAAAATACCGCTAATACCAAAAAATCCTGGTGTTTATAAAATGATAAGTTCCACTGGTGAAATTCTATATATTGGTAAAGCTAAAAATATCCCAAATAGACTCAAAAGTTATGTCACTGAGTCTAATCTTCCTATTAGAACTGAGAGAATGCTTTCACTTACGCATAATCTTGAAACTACTACTACAAGTAATGAAAGTGAAGCTCTACTATTGGAAGCAAATTTAATAAAAAAACATAAACCCCGTTACAACATACTTTTGCGTGATGACAAATCTTTTCCTTATATTTACATTGGTAATAAAGATAAGTGGCCACAACTTACAAAGTTAAGAGGGAAAAAATCAAAAACAGGATATTATTTTGGTCCATTTGCATCAATTGGTTCTGCTAATTGGACAATAAAAATTTTACAAAAAATTTTTCTTTTGAGAGTCTGTGATGACACTGTTTTCAAAAATAGAGAGAGACCATGTATCTTATACCAAATTAAAAGATGCTCTGCTCCATGTGTTGGACACATAAATCAAAAAGATTACGAATCTACAGTTGCAGACGCTATTGACTTTATTTCAGGTAAATCAAGAAGAATTCAGAAAAACTTATCTAAAGAAATGGAAAAAGCTAGTAAAGAATTGGACTATGAGAAAGCTGCTATTGCAAGAGATAGAATAAAAGCATTAACTCAAATACAAACCTCTCAGAAAATAAATCAAACAAATTTAACAGAAGCTGATGTTATCAGTATTTATAAAGAGACAGGAAAAACATGTGTGCAAGTATTTTTTTTTAGGTCAAAACAAAACTGGGGTAATCAGGCTTTCTATCCAAAACATGATCCAGATGACAGTGTAGAAGATATAATAAGTTCTTTTATATCGCAATTTTATGAAAACAAAACTATTCCAAGGCTGATATTAACTAACTGTGAGGTCAAAGATAAAAAACTTATTGAAAAAACATTCTCCGAAAAGGATAAAAAAGATATTATTATTAAGCTAGCAAAAGGTAAAAATGAGTTAAGTATTTCTAGTCTTGCAGAGAAAAATGCAAAACAAGCTTTAAAACAAAAACTAGTTCAATCTGATACTAACAATAATCTTATTGAAGAGTTAGCATCTAAATTTAATATCAATAACAATATAGAATTAATAGAAGTGTATGATAATAGCCACATTCAGGGAACTGACTCTGTCGGATCATTAATTTGTTTTAGTAATGAAGGTTTTGTTAAAAAAAGATACAGAAAATTCAATATTAAAGATGAAAAAATAAAAAATGATGACTATGGAATGATGAAAGAAGTTCTATTTAGAAGATTTTCTAAAGCTATTAAGGAAAAATCTGGTTCACTCTCATTGCCAGATTTAATAATGATAGACGGTGGAAAAGGACAATATTCTGTATCTAGGGAAGTTCTTAATGAATTAGGATTGCATGACCTGCCAATTTTAGCCGTAGCAAAGGGTAAAAGAAGAAATGCTGGAGAGGAAAAAATATATTATAAAAATAAAGAATATATTTTAGAAAGAAATGATCCATTATTATTTTTTATACAAAGACTTCGAGATGAAGCTCATAGATTTGCTATAAGCACCCATAGAGCTAAAAGAAAGAAAAATCTAAGTAAATCTTTATTAGATCAAATTCAAGGGATTGGGAAACAAAGGAAAAGAGCTTTGTTAAATCATTTTGGGTCTGCACGCGCAGTTGAATCTGCAAGTTTTGATGATTTAAAATCAGTAGAAGGAATAGAAGACAACATAGCAAAGAAAATATATGATTATTTTCACGAATAAATGAAATTAAAAATACCAAACATACTCACCATCGGGAGAATTATTATAGTTCCAATTTTTGTTATAACATTTTTTATTCCAGGTTTTTTTGGTGATTTAATACCTTTTTTCTTATTTGTTTTAGCTAGTTTTACAGATTACCTAGACGGTTTATTAGCAAGATTATTTAAGGAAGAGTCAAAATTAGGTGAATTATTAGACCCAATAGCTGACAAAATACTGGTAGCCGCTGCTCTAATATTACTAGTGATGAATGGTACAATTAAAAATTATGAAGTTATTGCAGCGGTAATTATTTTAACCAGAGAAATTTTAATTTCTGGACTGCGTGAATTTTTGGCAAAAGGTAAAATAATTATGCAGGTCACAAGTCTGTCAAAGCTCAAAACTTTTATTCAAATGGCTGCGATAGCAATTTTATTAACTGGTGATATAGGGAATAAAATTATTAATTTCCAAGATTATAATGCCCAAACGGTTGGTATAATTCTTTTATGGTTATCTGCATTTTTAACTCTATATACTGGTTATGACTATTTAAGAAAAGGTATAGATCATGCTATTAATGAGGATAACAAATATTAAGCTGCGGTATCTTTTCTTACCAAATTTTGATAAGCATCATTTAATTCTGTAATTACGTCGCAAACTTTGAATTCAAAATTACCGATTTTTGATACAGGTGTGACCTCAGCTGCAGTTCCGGTTAAAAAGCATCCTACGAATTCTTGCATTTCTTCTGGTTTAATTTTTCTCTCGATAACTTTGATTCCTTTTGATTTAGCAATTTTGATCACTTCACGCCTAGTTATTCCATCTAAAAAAGAGTCTGGTATTGGCGTGTGAAGTTCTCCATTTTTATCTTTAAAAAATACGTTTGCACCCGTAGCTTCAGCTACATTTCCTTCATGGTCTAGCATTAAAGAGTCTGTAAAACCTTTTGCCTCTGCTTCATGTTTTGATAACGTACATATCATATATAATCCTGCTGCCTTTGTATCCCAAGGAATAGTATTCGGCGCTGGCCTTCTCCAACTAGATATATTTAATTTAATCCCTTTTAATTTGAGTTTAGGGTCAAAATAAGATCCCCATTCCCAAGTTGCTATCGCAACATGAATTTTATTTTTCTGAGCAGAAATAGCCATCATTTCACTTCCCCTCCAGATTAACGGCCTAACATATCCATTTTGAACTTTTTGAATATTTACTATGTTTTTACATGCTTCATTAATTTCTTTTTGAGAATAGGGAACTTCAATCCCCATTCTTTCAGCAGAGTAAAATAATCTTTTAGTATGCTCCTCTAATCTAAATATTTCCCCATCATAAACTCTCTCGCCCTCAAATACGCAGCTGGCATAATGGAGACCATGATTAAGTATATGAATATTAGCATCTTTCCATTCAACCGTTTTTCCGTTGAACCAAATTTTACCTGATCTTTTGTCGTATGGTATGCCTTCCATTGGAGTAAATATATAGATTTTTTACAATTAAAAAAGTATATTCCAAAATGAGATAAGTCAATATAACTTACCAGTATGAAAGATTTACTCTATTTAAAAGATGACCAAATTAAAGAGTTTATTCAACTACTTTATTATGCTTATAGAGAAACATTTTCAGATCCAAGAGAAATTTTATCAAAAAAATTTTTTGGTCCTGCGCACCTCAGGGCTTTGCATTTAATTGAGAGCAACCCTGGAATAAACTTAGGAGAGTTGATATTTAAACTAAAAGTAACAAAACAAAGTCTTAACAGAGTTTTGCGTGACCTAATTAAAACAAAAATGATCAGACAAGTACAAGATGAAAGTGATACAAGAAAGAAAAATTTATTTTTAGATAAAGAGGGTAAAATTTTTTTTGATACTGTTTATAATTCTCAAAAAAAAAGAATATTTAATGCTTTGAAAAGTTCAAGCTCTGACTCTGTCATTAAATTTAAAAATGTTTTAAAAAAAATTATCGATGGAAAATAAAAAATTACATATTTTAGTCGTTGACGACGATAATAGGATTAGAATTTTATTAAAAGAATTTTTAAATGAAAATAATTTTATAGTATCTACTGCTGAAAATTCAGAAGGGGCAAAAAAAAAATTAGATTATCTTAAATTCGACATAATAATTCTCGATGTAATGATGCCTGGTCAAAGTGGTTACGAGCTTACTAAAGAAATAAAAAAGAAAATTAAAATACCAATAATTTTGCTCACAGCTAAAGGAGAAGTTGAAAATAGAATAAAAGGTCTTGAACTTGGTGCTGACGATTATATTGGTAAACCTTTTGAGCCGAAAGAGCTTTTATTAAGAATAAAAAATATAATAAAAAATACTAATAAAATCAATCTAGAAACGAATTACTTTGTCGGGGAAGCAAAAATAGACTTAAACAAAATGGATATTAGTCTCAAAAATAATAATAAAAAAATTAATAATTCAGAAAAAAAAGTGCTTATTGAAATGCTATCTAATCCAGGAAAAACATACTCGAGAGAAGAAATTGGAAAAATTTCAGGAATCACACAAGAGCGATCAATTGATGTGATGATAACGAGACTAAGACAAAAACTTGAAGTAAACCCAAGGAATCCAAAATACTTACAAACAATAAGGGGCTCAGGATATGTTCTCTGGATTGAGTAATTTTTTAAAAATAGTTCTTCCAAAAAGATTGTTTTATAGGGCGCTTATTATTGTAGCAGCACCCACTATTATACTTCAGCTAATAATTACAATTGTTTTTTACGATAGTATTTGGATTAAAGCCAACAAAAATTCGACTAGAGCATTAGTAGCTCAACTTAAAACTATTCAAGAAGTTTATCAGAATGACAAAAACAATTTAGATTTTTTTACTGATAGTTATAAAAATAACTTTAATTTTGAAATTGGTATAAGTCAGGAAGAATTTCCTACTATTTCTGGTGAGAGAAAATTCAGTCCTATGGATAGATCTCTTAGAAGAGAACTTAAATCAACTTTTGGAAATAATAACTACTGGTTTAATACATCAAAATTCAAAAATGCAGTAGAAATAAAGATTAAATCTGAAAGTGAAGTAATTGACTTTTTAGTTCCAAAAGAGTTGGTTTCTGCCTCCTCTGTGAGGCTATTTGTTTTATGGACAACTCTTCCTTCAATTGTTTTAATAATTATAGCTCTTATCTTTTTAAAAAATCAAACTAGACCTTTAGTAAAGCTTGCTAAGGCGGCTGAACGATTTGGAAAAGGTGATTATGTAAACGATTTTAGACCCTCTGGAGCACAAGAAATTAGAAAAGCAGCTTATGAGTTTGATAGAATGGCTAAAAGAATTAATCGCCATTTAAACCAAAGATCAGAAATGTTATCTGGAATTAGTCACGACTTAAGAACTCCTCTCACAAGATTAAAATTGCAACTTGCAATGTTAAATCAAAAAGATTTATCAAAAAAAATGTCTAAAGATATAGACGAAATGGAAAAAATGCTTAATGACTATCTTCAATTCGCTAAGACACAAGCTCAAGAAGAAACCAAAGTAATTAATTTTAAAGAATTGTTCAAAACAATAGAGGAAGATTTTAATACTAGCTCCCTAGAAATTTTTGTTGATGGAAATATAAGCCTAAAAGGTAGACCAGTAGCTTTGAAAAGATCATTCGAAAATGTGATACAAAATGCACTTACTTACGGAAAAAAAGCTTTTGTAAACGTTCAGAAAAGTTCAAATCGAGTGTTGGTCACGGTAGAGGATGATGGACCTGGAATACCTGAGGACCAATATA
>CACNAY010000016.1 GCA_902618555.1 uncultured Pelagibacteraceae bacterium | reverse complement strand
TAAACTTTTTTCCAATAAATACACAAATTATAACTAATCCGAGTGATAACAATAGGTTTAGATTAAAGTTAAGATTTGTAAAACTTAAACCCTGCAAAGTTGCCAATATTTTCCATATAGATATTATTATTGTAAGAAAAATTGATGATGCAAGTAAAGTTATTATCAAAGATTTAAATTTCATTCGCCTTTTTTCCAATTAATTTGAAATAGATAATCATAAAAGTTATTAATAATAATACGATTACTATTGATACTGCTGAACCCACACCAATATTAGATATTGCAAATCCTTGTTGATACACACTTATTGGTAACGTTAATGTACCTGAAGCACCGCCTGTTAATAAAAATATATCCTCAAATTTATTAAAGTTCCAAATAAATCTAATCATGAATAATATTGATAAAATCGCTGTAATTTGTGGAAGAGTAATATAAAAAAATTTTCTAAATGGCCCAGCACCATCTACATCCGCTGCCTCATAAAGATCCCTAGGAATAGCTTGTAGTCTAGCTAATATAAATAAAAAGGCTAAAGGGAAATATCGCCAAATCTCAAAAAATATAACTGTCGTTAATGCTAATCTAAGTTTTAACTCAAATCCTAAAATATTAAAAATTAAATACTTTTGTCCAAGTAAATTTATAGGTTTTTCGATGACTCCATAATTAACTAGAAGAGAATTTATTGTTCCGCTATTAGGATCTAAGAGTAAAGTCCAAGTATAAGCCAAAGCAACCACGGGTCCTACATAAGGGAAAAGCAGTATACTTCGCATAAAAGTTCTTCCATAAAATTTTTGATTTACAAGTTGGGCAGCAAATATTCCAAGTAAAATAGCTCCAATTGTTCCAAAAAAAGTAAAGTAAAAAGTCGTCATTAAAAGCTCAAAAAAATTATTATTCATGAAAACTTTTTTAAAATTTTTAAGAGTAAAATCTGTAGTCAATAAGATATTATTTGATTTTCCATTTAAATCTGGATTATAAGATTTTACATCATTATTATTAATAGCATTGTTATTTACGTCTTTTACAAAAATTTCAAAATTTTCACGATAACCTGCTTCCCAATTTCCAAAGAAACATTTTATTTTTTGTGACTTAAATTTACATCTTTTATCCAAATTAACTGGTTCAACATTTTTAGGTAATTTATCTGAAAAACCAACTTCTCTAATATCTTGGATTAAAGAACTATTTCTTAATTTATAGATAATTTTTAATTCAGAATTGCTCTCTTGTATATTTTTTACAATTTTTTTTGCCCTAGGCTCAGGAATTCTTATATCTTTAAGTCCAACTTCTTTGAAACTAATCCAGACGTTTGCAAAAATTGGAAATAAAATAATTGCAAAAACTAAACATACAGCTGGTAAAAGAAGTATGTATGCAGTCCTTTTTTCAATTTTTGATAATGTAGTGCTCATTTAAAAGCGGATAATAGCTTATTATCCGCTTTTAAGAAATAAATTTGCTAAAATTTTGCTAATTCAGCGTTAATTTTTTTAACGGCTTCATCAACAGATATCTGATCATCAATGTATTCTCTTGTAATTCTATTCAAGAATTGAGCATTAATGATTTTTGATGCTCTGGAAAGTTCGCCTTCTTTAACGCCCCATCTGTTTGCAGTATCTAACCCAGCAACAATGTTATTAATTACATCAGGTGAATAAAGTTCAGTTAATGGTTTTTTTCTATCTACACCAACTGGTAACTTGCTCCAAGCTTTTGTAAATGCAGTTGGATCCGAAGAATTTCCTCTTCTTACAGGAAATTTACCTTCAGGTGCGATAGCCAACGTACTTGTGTATCCTTCGTCCATTGAATACTCAACAAACTTTTTTGCTTCGTCAGTATCTGCATCAGCTGTTATACCAAAATATCTAACGTCTGCCCAAGCAGCACCCTTCTTGTTGTTAGGACCGCTAAAATTAGTTATGAAACCAGTTTTAGATGCTAGTTCAGGTGATGTCGGATCACTATTGATTGTTGGAGGAGCAGAATCTCTTAGACCAGCTAATTCATCCATAATAAATGGTGACCAAATTATCATTGGTGTTTTTCCCGCAAAATAAAGTTCTCTAGATTGTTTCCAGAATAATTCTCCCGGAGGGCTAGCCTTAGCTATGACTTTATAAAACTCTAAAGAGTTTTTAAGAGCTTTGCCTTGACTCTTTGTTCCACCCTTTTTAACAAAGTTTACTCCATTAGCTAAAAGAACGTGCTCAAGAACTTGACTCATAAAGTTCTCGTCAGTTTTAGTCGCAGCTACAAATCCAAACATGTCTCCGCTCGAAAGAATTTTTACAGCTTTTGTTATATTTTCATAACTTGTTGGCGGTTCAAGACCTGCTTGTTTAAATAAGTCTTTTCTATAAACAACCATTTGTGTCCATCCATCAACTGGTACAGCAGCAATTTTTCCACCCTTTTTTGCCATGTTCAATGCTCCTGGAGCAAAAGTATTTTTTCCTAAACTTTTAACAACATCATTGTTAGCATTTACATCAAGTATACCTGCTTCAGCCCAGGGTAAAACATATTGAAGAGTGTGATAGATTACATCTGGAAGATTTCCTGCAGCTGCAGCTGCAGTGGCTCTAGAACCTAAATCTTTTTCCTCTACTGGTATAACTTCGACTTTAATTCCAGTTTTGGATTCAAACGATTTAGCCATTTCCATTTGTTTTTCCATTCTTGCTGGTTGAACTTCAGTAGTCCAAAAAGTTATATCTGCAAAACTATTAGACGATAATAAAGTTAAAGCAAAAATGAATGTTAATATTTTCTTCATTTTTCCTCCTATTAATTATTTAAATAATGTTTTAAGTTTAACAAGAAGGATGAAAAAACATCCATGATTAAAATGCATACGAGGTTTGAAAATTTTTAAAAAATGATACTATATGAAATATGCCCTTTTTGGAGTTTGAAGATATAGATAAATCTTTCGGAAAAAATAACGTAATTAGTAAATTTAACCTAAAAGTTGAAAAAGGTGAATTTATTGTTCTATTGGGCCCATCAGGTTGCGGGAAGTCTACTTTGTTGAGAATGATAGCAGGATTAGAAAAAATAGACAGAGGCAAAATTACTTTAGAAAATACCTTAATAAACGATTTAATTCCCTCAAAAAGAAAAATTGCTATGGTCTTTCAATCATACGCTCTATACCCCCACATGAATGTTTTCCAAAATATATCTTTTGGACTAAAAGCTGAAAAAATATCTAAAGATGAAATTAAGGAAAAAGTCGATGAAGCAGCAAAAATTTTAAAAATCGAAAATCTCCTTAATAGAAAACCAAAAGAACTTTCCGGAGGTCAAAGACAAAGAGTAGCTATTGGAAGAGCTATCACAAGAAATCCTAAATTATTTTTATTTGATGAACCGCTATCTAACTTAGATGCTGCGCTTAGATCAGAGATGAGGGTCGAAATTTCAAAATTACATAAAAAATTAAAAAGTAATATTGTTTATGTAACGCATGACCAAGTTGAAGCGATGACTTTAGCCGATAAAATCGTAATTATGAATAACGGTAATATAGAACAGTTCGGAAATCCAGATGATATTTATAACAATCCAAAGAATATTTTTGTAGCTGAATTTATTGGGAATCCAAAAATGAATATACTTAAGATAAAAACAAATGATATTATAAACAAAAACACATTTAGATTATTTGGTAAATTAGTTAAATTTGAAAATTTAGCTCTGAAACAAGAGTTGTATGTAGGAATAAGACCTGAAGATATTTTATTTGAAAATAATGATAATGAAATATCGGTGAAAGTTACTATTGATCTTATTGAGAATTTAGGTTCCGAGAAAATTATTTACTCACATATTAATGATACAGAAATAAGAATAAAAAGCTCAAAAAATATTAAAGATAAAAATATTACAATTTACTTACCAAAAAATAAGCTATATTTATTTGATAGAAATAAAAATAAAATAAGAAAATGACAACTGTATTTATTTCGTCTTTAAGTTTGGCCACGTGGCGGAATGGTTACGCAGAGGATTGCAAATCCTTTTATCCCAGTTCGATTCTGGGCGTGGCCTCCAAAGAAATGAGTTGTTTTATTTAATTAAAAAAAGTATGTTCGCTTTTATTCCTCGGTAGCTCAGTTGGTAGAGCAGTTGACTGTTAATCAATTGGTCGCAGGTTCGAGTCCTGCCCGAGGAGCCAAAAAATCAGATTTTTAATTTAAAAAATCTTTTTTAAATTCTCTTTGTAAAATACTTTTTTTTTCAATTTTATCAAATTTTTTGTTCGGTTCTTTTATAAAATAAATAACACTTAAACTGTTCAAAGGATCATTCTTTAAAATCCTTGATCCATGGTCAGATAAAAAATAAATCTTTTTGTAATTGATTTTTTGAGTATTAATTTTGTCTAAAAATTCGTTAATAAATTTCAAAGTACAAATTCTGTCTGTATTATAATACGATGAATGAGTCTCCAAACTTAATGAATTGTTGAAATTTCCTAAAGATTTTTTTCCGTCGTAATTACAATTAGAATCATAACCGTAAGGTTTATGTGGAACAATAGTGTGTGCTAAGATTAAATCAAATTTTTTTGATTTCATGTCATTTGTAATTTGATCAAAAAAAAATGGGAAACTTGCTTTTTCTCCATTAGGGCTAATAGTAACATCTATAAAATTAAATTGTCTTAATAATCTCCAAGTAAATAAAGATAAAATAGATCCATCATATTTCCATGCATTGATTAAGTGTGTAAGCTTGGTGTCTCTAAAACCCTGAATATATTTTTTCTTTTCAAAAGGATTGAAAGCTTTACATTTCTTTACATTATTATGGTTGCAAAAGTTTATATGCACAGACTGGTGTACAGAAATATTGCTAAAGTTATCAAAGAGCTTGTTCTGAGTAAAAGAGTGATTTTCAAAAAAGAGGTTTTCTATTTTTAAAAATTCATTTAATAAGATATTTTCCTTGAAATTTAAAAGAGATCCTAGTGATATTAAAGTAGATTTATTAACTGAATAAATATTTTCAAAAATAGTTAAATTTTTTTGTTTTGCCATTTGGATCATTTTTTTGTTAAATATTTTTCCTTTATCGGTTTGACTTTCGTAACTATTCATCCCAGACATTTCATCTAAAATGACTACGACGGAAGGTAATTTGTTTTTTACTAAATTATTTTCCTCAAAATTCTTTAAGTTTTTAATAGACTTTGAGTTATCTATAATTGAAAAAGAAAATAAAACTAGCATGGTAACAGTAAAAATTGTAATTACTTTATCCTTCCCAATAGTTAATAAAATTAATATTATCGAAAATATTGCAGTAAGTAAAAATAAGCTTGCGTTGTACATTCCAACATATTTAGCTAAAAAAGAAACGCTGTTAGTTAATTCCCTATGAAGACTTAAATGATTATCAATCCCAAACAGAATTATTCCTGCTATAAAAAAATTATAAAGAAAATCACCTTTTTTTTTAATGTAGAAATTAAGAGAAAAAATTAAGAAATATAAAATAGTAATAAAGGCTGTAAAAATAACGATATCAATGTGGAAGATTTTAAATTTGAAATACCAAACAGGAAAAAAGCTAAAAAATACTAAAAAATTGCTTGTTCTTAAACTCATGAATTTTTCTGCTAGTGTTATTAGCTTTAAGTTATTCTTTATTTTTTGATTTAAAAATCTTTTTTAATAATTGTTTAAACTTTCTCCAGTATAGCGTAATTGTAGTTCCAATAAATGCTATAAAACCTAGAATTGCTTGTAATATAATTGTGCCTGTGCCTGGATCAAGGTATGCATGAGCATTAGAACTAATGAGAGTTGTAATTGGTAATAGTGTTAGAAAAAATTTAATCATAAAAGTCTATTTAATTTAATATATTAAAATATATTTGAATTCAACAACGAGACCATTTTACAATGAAACTGAATTAAAGATTATCTAAATCAGTATTTTCTTCTAAGCATAAGCCCTAATTTAGAGCTAGTTAACCTACTTTTTCAAATTTTGAGGTATTATTTAAAATTTGCAGAATCTTTTCTTTTTGACTGCTTGATAAAGATGAAAATGTTCTACTTAAAAAAGAGTAGTTTAAATCGTCATTAGCTTGTTCTACAGTAGATACATCTTTAAATTCTTTGTAATCCTCAAAAAAATATATTATTGGAACTTTTAAAAATTGAGATAGTTGCATTAAACGGTTGGAACTAACACCGTTAGTACCTTTTTCATATTTTTGAATTTGTTGAAAAGTAACGTTTATTGCTTGTGCAACTTTAGTTTGTGTTAGTCCTAAAGATAACCTACGCATTCTTAACTTTCTACCTAAGTGAATATTGAAATTTTCTTCCATAGAGCTCCCCAAATTTTTAATTATAAAACCTCAAAATGAACTTTTTAGCAATACATATAATTTTTTTTTTTAGGGTCCAAAATACCAAAAAAATCGTATATTTAGTATTGACTAAATCAAAAAAATGAAGTGCGAAATTTAATTATTTTACTTTTTTTAACCTATATTCCCAATATCCTGTTTTATCAAAAGCTGCTTTTATCCAAAGAAACGTATTTTCCTCGTACCAAATGTCTGTATTAAGTTTTTTATCTTTAGATAAGCTAGTGTCAGATGAACTAAAATTAAAACGTAAAGTTTTATAAACTTTATCTCCTATTTTAACATCCTCTTTTCCTATAAATTTCACATTTTGTTCAATTATTCTTCCTGATACAGCACTAATTTGTGCTTTCTTTTGAACTATTTCGTGATTCCACCATGTTCCGATTATTAAATCGTTGTCCACTTTACCTTTAAAAGATGAGCCATCTATAATTAAGTTTTTATTTATTGAATCTAATGTAATATTTACATATTTTTCTTTTTTGTTTTGATTTGTTTCTGAATTAAAACCCACAAAAACTCCATTTTTATATTTTTCAACACCTTTTGCGTAATATTTGTAAAGATCTACTCCAAGCTTTGTTATTTTAAAACTCACCTCATTATTGATAGTTAAATTATCTTTATTTCTATAAAAATTATACTTATGAAATCCTATTGATTTGTTGTTTCTAAATAATTCATACTCTAAATAATTATATTTTGAATAATGTTCTACATGAGCATTTATTTCCAAAGATAAAAAGAATATTAAAGTAATTGAAAGTAAATATTTTTTCATATATTTAATGTTATGGATACTAATTCAGTTATATCTCAAATTGGAAATACACCATTAGTTAAACTAAAACAAGCCTCAGAATTGACAGGATGTAATATTTACGGAAAGGCTGAATATTTTAATCCTGGTGAGTCAGTTAAAGATAGAGCAGCACTATTTATAGTTGAAGATGCATTAAAAAGAAAACTAATTTCAAAAGGTGGTACGATAGTAGAAGGGACAGCTGGAAACACTGGCATTGGTTTAGCAATCGTTTGTAAAGAATATGATCTTAATTTAAAAATAGTAATACCTAAAACTCAGTCAATAGAAAAAAAAGAGACTCTTAGAAAACTTGGTGCAGAATTAATTGAAGTTGATGCAGTTCCATATGCTGATCCAAAAAACTACATAAAACAATCAAAGAAAATTGCAGATGATTTAAATAAAAAAAGTAAAAATGGAGTTTATTGGGCTAACCAGTTTGATAATATAATCAATACAGAAGCTCATATAAAAACCACAGCAGAAGAAATATGGGGTCAAACTGCTGGTTCAATCGATGGATTTACTTGTGCAGTAGGTACGGGAGGAACTTTAGCTGGTGTATCTATAGGATTAAAAAATAAGAATAAAAATATAAAAATTGCTTTATCAGACCCAATGGGATCCGCCTTATTTTCTTATGTTAAAAATAATAAATTAGAAAGTTCAGGTAATTCAATTACAGAAGGTATTGGCACAGCAAGAATTACTAAAAATTTTGACAAAGCGTTAATTGATGACGCTTTTCAAACAAATGATACTGAGGCTTTAAACATTGTTTACGATTTAATAGAAAAACAAAAAATTATTTTAGGCGGGTCTTCAGGAATAAATATTGCAGGAGCAATAAAACTCGCAAAAAAAATAGGGCCAGGAAAAAATATTGTTACTATACTTTGTGACCACGGCAAGAGATATGCTAGCAAGATTTTTAATAAAGATTTTTTAAAAAGTAAAAACTTACCAATTCCGAAGTGGTTATAATATTTGACTTAAAAAAAGTTTGGTTCGTTCATTTTTAGGACTCTCAAAAAAATCTTTTGTTTTAGCTCTCTCAACTATTTTTCCTTCATCCATAAAAATCATATAATCTGCAACCTCTTTAGCAAAACCCATCTCATGAGTTACTACAATCATTGTCATTCCCCCTTTGGCTAGATCAACCATCACATCTAAAACTTCTTTAATCATTTCAGGATCTAGTGCTGATGTGGGCTCGTCAAACAACATAATTTTAGGTTCCATGCAAAGTGCCCTTGCGATCGCAGCTCTTTGTTGTTGACCACCAGAAAGTTGTCCAGGGAACTTAAGGGCTTGATCATCTATTTGTACCCTTGTTAAATTTTTCATTGCAATTTCTTCAGCTTCTTTTTTGGGTAATTTTTTTACCCATATAGGTGCCAACGTGCAATTATCTAAAATTGATAAATGAGGGAACAAATTAAACTGTTGAAATACCATTCCAACTTCAGCTCTAATCTTTTCAATATTCTTTGTGCTTTCTGATAATTCTGTTCCATCAACAACAATATTTCCTTCTTGATGTTCTTCTAGCCTGTTAATGCATCTAATCAAAGTAGATTTTCCTGAACCTGATGGTCCGCAGATTACTATTTTTTCTTGGGGCGCAACATCTAAATCAATATCTTTAAGAACTTGAAATTTATCGAACCATTTGTTTACTTTTTTTAATTCTATTATTTTTCCCATTTATCTCTCTGTACTTAGTTTTTTCTCTAAATTTTGACTATATCTACTCATTGCATAACATATTATCCAGAAAACTAAACCTGCAAAAACATAGCCTTCCATTGCCATTCCGAGCCATTTAGGGTTAGTTTTTGCTAAACCTATCATACCTGCTAATTCCATCAACCCAACAACGAAAATTAAAGGTGTATCTTTTACTAAAGCTAAGAGAGTGTTTGCTATCCCAGGTATTACTAACTTAAGTGCTTGAGGCAATATAATAAGAGCATTCATTCTCCAATACCCCATCCCTAAAGACTTCGCAGCTTCATATTGACCTTTTGGTAAAGCTTGTAATCCTCCTCTAACAACTTCTGCCATGTAAGCAGCTTCAAACAATGTGATCGCTATTAGAACTCTAATTAGCTTATCAATAAAAGTACCATCTGGTAAAAACATAGGAAACATTACAGCCGCCATAAATAAAACTGTAATTAAAGGCACGCCTCTCCAAAGCTCTATAAAACCAATTGAAATATATCTGATAGCTGGCAATGAGGATCTCCTACCTAATGCTAAAAAAACTCCTATTGGAAAACAGAATAAGATAGCAAATGCAGAAATAATAAAAGTTAATGAGAGGCCTCCCCACGCAGCGGTCTCAACATATGTTAAACCGAAGCTACCGCCTGATAGCAACTTAATACCAATAAAAGGATAAACAAAGAGTAAAAAAATTATAAAATATTTTTTAATTTTTTGAGGTACAAAAAAAGCTACTCCCACCAAGGCAAATAGCAGTATGAATGCGCTGTTAACCCTCCATTGCTCTAAATCAGGATAAAGCCCATACATTAGTCTGTTAAACCAAACTTTTATAAATACCCAGCAAGCGCCATCACCAGTACAATCATCTTTTGAAGTACCTGCAAAATTAGCATCTAAAATAAGCCAATTCATCAAAGGTGAAATTGCCTTAATTATTATGAATAATATTAGAAGAGTTAAAAAAGCATTAAAATTACTTGAGTTAATGTTTTTATTTAATTTATCTAAAAATCTAATACCACTGAACTCTATTCTTATAAGATAAAAACCGATATAGCCTAATAATAACGGAACAAGGTAACTTATTGTTTGCGGTAAAAAACCTGTAATGTTGTAATTTAAAAAAGTATTTGTCAAAACATCTAAAAAGGCAAATATAACAAATAAACTTCCTAAGGGTAGAAAAGTATTAATTTTATCTTTTGAAGGTTTCAAATTAGTTAATTTCATTTATTTTTCCTTAATAGCCATTTTTTTATTATACCAATTCATAAATATAGATATTGATATGCTTAGAGATAAGTAAGTAAGCATTGTAATTGAAATAATTTCAATCGCTCTCCCTGTTTGCATTAAAGCAGTTTTTGCAAAAACCAAAACCATATCTGGATATGCTATTGCAGCTGCTAATGATGAGTTTTTTGTTAAATTTAAATATTGGTTAGTAGTTGGTGGAATAATAATTCTTAGTGCCTGAGGCATCACTACTAATTTAAGAATTTGACCTTTGTTCAATCCAATACTCGCTGCAGCCTCTTTTTGACCTTTACTTACACCCATAACTCCTGCTCTAACATTCTCAGCTATAAAAGTTGCTGTATACATAGAAAGTGCAAGAGCAAGCGCTATTAATTCTGGTATTATGCTAACTCCATTTTCATAAGTATAAGATGTTTCTGATAATTGTTTTAATTCTGGATAATTGAAAGAAAGAGAGACACCTAGTAAAAGAAAACTAAATAAAGGTATCAAAATTAAAATCGCTAATGATAGAGTAAATGTTGGTAACAATTTACCAAATTCTTCACGCTGTTTTTTTGCATATCGATTTAAAAAAAATATTGATGCAAAAGCTAAAATAAGTGAATAACAAAATATATCGAAATTGATCCATACAAACTTAGGAATATACCAACCTTTGATTGTCAAATAAGATATATCGTAAAAATTTATAGCATTTTCTGGTGAAGGTAACGCTCTAAGTGCTGCAAAATACCAAAAAAATATTTGTAAAATTAATGGAATATTTCTAAATATTTCTACATACCATTCTGCAGTTTTAGCTATCAAATAATTATCAGATAATCTAGCAACACCCACAATTACGCCTAGTATTGTTGCTAAAAAAATTCCTATAACTGAAACTAGAATAGTATTTAATAAACCAACTAAAAAGGCTCTTCCGTAGGAATAAGATCCATCAAATTCGATTAGAGAAAAAGCTATATCAAATGATGCTTCTTGACTTAAAAAGCCAAAACCAAAGGATATTCCTCTGTTGCCCATATTGATTTGAGCATTGGTTGCAAAATAAAAAATTACTGAAATTAAGGCTAATACAGTTAATACTTGAGGTATTAAATCTCTAATTTTTTTGTTTTCAATATTAATTTTTTTAAGATTCATTAAAAAGTGAGAATAAAAAAAAGGGCTAGATAAATCCAGCCCTTTTTAATTTTATTAGCAATTATCTTGCTGGTGGTACGTAAAGAATTCCACCTTTAGTCCATAATTCATTTGGACCTCTATTCGGTAAAATTCCAGTGTCAGCTATGTGTTTTTTATAGCTTTCACCATAATTTCCAACTTGCTCGATAATTCTTAAGCTCCAGTCGTTATCTAAACCAAAAGCAGCACCTAATTCTCCTTCAGCACCGACTAATCTTTTGATAGCTGGATTGTCAGACTCTTTTAGGCTAGAAGCGTTTGATGAATTAACACCATATTCTTCAGCTTCGATCATTGTGTTTAGAGACCATCTTACAATATCTTCCCACACTGAATCCCCTTGTCTTACAACTGGTCCCAATGGTTCTTTAGATATTGTTTCAGGTAATACTTTATGATCATCTGGTGCACTCAACTTTGTTCTTTGAGCGGCTAGTCCAGATTTATCAGTTGTATAAGTATCACATCTTCCTGCATCGTAAGCTTGAACAACTTCGTCTGCTTTTTCAAAAGCAATTGGTTCATACTTAATATTTTTAGAGTTAAAGAAGTCTCTCATATTAAGCTCGGTAGTTGTACCTGTATTTGTACAAGCAGATATACCATCTTTGAAATCATTCACAGAATTAATTCCAGAATTTTTTCTTACCATGAACCCTTGTCCATCATAGAAGTTTACACCAACAAATGTTAAACCAATGTCAGCGTCTCTTGATAATGTCCAAGTTGTGTTACGTGCAAGAACATCGATTTCACCTGATGTTAAAGCTGTAAATCTCTCTGCGGCACTTAATGGTGTATATTTAACTTTATCAGCGTCACCTAAAACGGCAGCTGCAACAGCTCTACATACATCCACATCAATACCAGACCAGTTTCCTGATGCATCTGCATTAGAGAAACCCGGAAGACCTTGCGAAACTCCACATTTCACAAAACCAGCTTTCTTAGTATTGTCTAAAGTTTTAGATTTTTTAGAACCTGCTCCTCCTCCTCCTTGGCCGCAAGCAACCAAAAGTAAAGATGCAAATCCAACTAAAATCCAAGTTTTGATAGATTTCATCATTTAAGATTTCCTTTTTTATTGTTAACAATATTTTTGAATTAAGAATTCAAAACAGGTTTAATATAATTTATTTTGTAGTGACTTCAATTTTATGAGGCTCAATATCTAGGCCAATATTGACTAATTTTAACTAAATATCTTTAAATACAACTTAAAATCAAGAATTTTTTGATAATGTCATTTCGTAAAGTCTACTTACTGTTCTTTTAAATGTCTTTGAGTGTTTTTTGGATGAACTTATTTTTTTAAGCTCTGACTCCAAGGATAAAGTTAAGGTGATTTTTTTATCATACAAAATATCAATTAAAGTAATAAATCTTAATTGTTGATTGGAATTATTTTCATCAAAATTAGGAATTTCTTCAATAAAAATATGATTACAAATATTAGCTAGATTTAAATAGTCTTCTGCTCCTAAATTTTCATCGCACAATTCTCTAAAATCAAACCTGGCTACACCCTCATAATAGTTATTAATTTTTAATTTTCTTCCCTTTGTATTTATCGATTTTTCATCTTTTTTTAGATTTCTCGTTAAAACTCTAAAATTTTGATTGATATTAAACAAGGTTTTTTCGTTTATAGGATAAAAAATTTTTTGGTTTTTATCTTTTTTCTGGATTCTGTAGTCATCGTCTAAGAGTAATTCTTTTTGTATTGAGTTTTTTTCGATAATATTGATAAAAGGTAAAAATTGTTCTCTTTGTAATCCGTCCTTATAAAGTTCATTTATTTTTGTATTAGTTGAAATAATAACTTTAATTTCTTCTAAAAAAATTTTCTCGAATAATTTACCTAGTATCATTGCATCTACGATATTAGTCACCTGAAATTCATCCAAATAGATCAATTCATATTTGTTTTTAAGCTCTTTTACAAATTGAAGAATTGATTTGTCGTCTTTTTTTTCGTGTCTAAAATCATGGAATTTAATCATAAATTCGTTGAAATGACTTTTCATTTTATTTAATTTTATCAAGTCGTAGGCAAAATTAAGTATCATGGTTTTGCCAACACCAACATTACCATGTAGATAGAAGCACGATTTAAAATTTCTATTTTTGAAAAAAAGTAAGGATTTTGTTTTATTATTAAGGAATTTTTCCAATAAATTAACTATTTCAATTTGTTTTTCATTTTTTTCATATTTTTTTGATTTACAAAACTCTTCAAATTTCTTTTTAAAATTGATTTTAATCATTGTGAATTTTCACTTAAAGGATTGGCGCGCCCTGAAGGATTCGAACCTACGACCCTCGGTTTAGAAAACCGATGCTCTATCCAGCTGAGCTAAGGGCGCCAAATATATTTATATTTACTTAAAAACATACTAAGTGGTCAATGTAAATCGGAGATTTTACACCAAATTGTTCGGATTTTTCATGTTGATGAATATGATGAGAGTGTACAAATACAGGTAAATGCTCCCCTTTTTTTGTTTTAAGAGTGTAAATAAAATTGGTTCCTCTAAACTTTCTGTCCACTACTTCTAATTTTAATTTACTTTGGTCGTCGTGGATTAGATCTTCAGGTTGTAAAAGTAATTTTACCTTTGTTCCTGATGGAAAATTGTTTGATAATTTTCCCCTGATTTCTCCAAGTTCATCGTGTTTTAACCTATGTACTGCACACTCACTATCCACGACCTGAACATCGATAAAAATTCCTTTATTTAAAAAATTAGCAACATCAATTGAATTTGGTTCATGGTGCACGTTATAGGGTACGTCGTATTGCTTTAATTCTTGATCTAGAATAATTCCACATTTATCAGCCATCGAAAAAGCTTCATATGAGTCATGTGTTACAATGATGGTTGTTAAATTTATTCTTTTTAAAAGCTTTTTAACGGACACCTGTATTTCTTCCTTTAAACTTTGATCTATATTTGAGAATGGTTCATCCAACAATAATAAATCGGGTTTAGACATTAATGATCTAGCTAATGAAACTCTTTGAGCCTCCCCAGCGCTTATTTGATGAGGATATTTCTCTAATATAGGTTCGATCCTTAGTAATCTAATTATTTCTTTTACATCAATATTCGATCCATGGCCGTTAGATCTTTTTTCTCCAAAGTTTATATTGTCAATAACTTTATAATTAGGAAAAAGGGAATTATCTTGAAAAGAGAGAGCTACATTTCTTTTTTCTGGCTCAATATGAATTTCGTCAGAGGCTAAAATTGTATCTCTAAGTTTAATCTTACCTCCGCTAAGTTTTTGTAAACCAGCAATTGTTCTTAGAATAGTGGTTTTACCTATTCCAGAAGGACCCAATAAAGAAATAATCTCTCCCTGTTTTTCTATTACAAGATTTACGTTATTTACTTTATTTTTTTCACTTGCAGTGAAATTACCATTATGAATCTCAAAAAAATTACTAGTCATTTGATCGATTATATTAATTTTTTTTTGAAAGTATATATCTAGATGAGAGAAGTATTAAGATTGTAGACCAAAATATTAAAAAAAGAGAGGGTAATGCAGCCGCTTCGAGTAAATCCTGAGATGCATATATATATGCCTGAGTGGCAAATGTTTCAAAATTGAAAGGTCTTAAAATCATTGTCATGGGCAGTTCTTTAATAACTTCCAGAGAAATTAATAAGACTATCAAAATTATATTTGTGCTTAAATAAGGAATATGAATTTTTAAAAACGTATTAATCTTAGAGTAACCAAGAAGATAAGCGCTTTCGTCAATTGAATTATTAATTTTTTCGTAACTTGATTTTATTCCATTGAAAGATAATGAGAAAAATCTTATAAAATAAGCTAACAATAAACCAAAAATAGATCCAATAAATAAACCTTTTGAACTTTTAAAATCAAAATTATTGGTAAAAAAATCACTTAAATTTGAAAAAAATGTAATAAATGCAACTGCTAAAATAACCCCTGGTATTGCGTAACCAGAGATAGAAAAAGTTGTAATATAATTTAGAATTTTGCTTTTTGATATTCTGCTTCCATAATTAATAAATAAAGAAATAGATACAATAAAAGCGCTAGCTAACAGGACTAAAGTTAAAGTATTTAAGTTTAATTTAAATGTATCTATGTCTTGAATATATTTAGGAAACTTTACAGTCCAATAAATCATCTGGGAAACTGGAAAAATGAAACTCAACAGAAAAATCAATGAACAGATCAAAACTGGGAATATAGATTTTCTTCCGGTTAATTTGATTTTGGTAATTGGCTTAAAACCTCTACCTGGCTGATGATACCTTGCCTCTTTTCTTGAATAAATTTCAACCGAAAAAAGCAAAAAAATAAAGATTAATAATATAAAAGATATCTGGTTAGCGGTATTTAAGTCATCAAAGGATAACCAAGAATTATAAATTCCAGTAGTCAGTGTATTAACACTAAAAAATGATACAGTGCCAAAGTCTGATAAACATTCCATTGAAACTAAAGCTAAACCAGCAATAATTGCTGGTCTTGCAGATGGTAAGACTATCCTAAAAAAAGTTTCATTAGATGAAAGGCCTAGGTTTTTTCCAACTTCAATATAATTATTTGATTGATAATAAAATGATGCTCTCGTTAATACATAAACGTACGGAAACAAAGAAAAGGATATAGATAAAATAGCTCCAATTAATCCATCTATTTTAGGAATGATTGGATTGTAATTATTTTCTCCAAAAAGAAATGTTAATAATGAAAAGGCTGTACCGTAATTTTCAAAAAAAGCAATTATTGAAAATGCGTAAATATAGCCAGGAACGGCAAATGACAAAATTAACGCCCAACTAAAAAAGTTTGATAACGGAAACTCATAAAAAGATACAAAATACGCTGAGAAAATTCCTAGAATGAATGTAAAAAATATAACGAAAAATAAGATTGTTATAGAGTTAAAAATATACTCGAATAAAAACGTATCTTTTAATAAGTAAAAATAGTCACTTGTCTCAGTAAAAAAACTTAAGAAAACCGTAATAATAGGCATAGCAACCACTGTAGCGACAATTAGTGATCCAAAAAACCATATATTATATTTTGTCATTGATTAATTTTGTTATCATATAAAGTTCTCTGGCTAAAGCGGCTTGAGTGTAGAATATAGCTAGCATTTAAAGCCAGAGAAATTGACGTCAAACTTTTAATCTTTTTTAAACATTTAAGAAACAATTGTTTTTACTTCCTCAATTTTAATTTCAGAAACCTTTCTATTAGAGATTTTCTGCTCCATATTTTTAGCTTCTGACATACAAGGCAAACAACCAGTGTTTAACTTATTCAAGTTAATTTCTTTTTTAATTGTTCGCCTCATATCATTTATAACTACTTCCAACCTGCTGCTGTCATTACTTCTAAAGCATCTGCTTGTCTTTTTCCGTAATTAACAACTTTTGTTTTTAGATCTTGCTTAAAATCTAATCCCATATTTACAACAAGTGGATGTGGAGACACACCTTTTATCATTGGATACTCAAAAGTATTGTTTACAATATGGTTTTGAGCTTCTTCACTTAAAAGGAACTCAACTAGCTTAATGGCATTAGCTTTATTCGGTGCTCCTTTTACAAGTCCTGCACCGCTAATATTCATATGAGTTCCTCTTCCGTCTTGATTAGGAAAGAAAGGTTTTACTTTTTTAGCAGCAGCTTGCTGTTCTGGTCCTTTTTTTCCAGAGAGCATAAGTGCTAAGTAATAAGTATTAGCTACTGCTATGTCAGCTTCGCCTGCTGCAACAGCAAGTATCTGAGCTCTATCATTTCCCTTTGGAGATCTGGCCATATTCGAAACCATACCTTTTGACCAATCAGCTATTTTACCTTTTCCATTATTTTTAATTAATGATGCTACAAGTGATTGATTGTAAATATTGTTTGAAGCTCTAATTACTAATCTGCCTTTCCATTTAGGATCAGCTAAACTTTCATAAGTTAAACCAGCTAATTCTGCGCCGCTTACTCTTTCTGGAGCAAAATATACGATTCTTGCTCTCTTAGCTATACCAGTCCATTTTGATGTTCTGAAGTTACTTGGCACAGCAGATTTAATAGCTGCACTAGTAAGCCCCCCTTGAAGATTAGCTTCAAAAGCACCAAGTCTTCCAGCATCTGCTGTAATATAAAGATCTGCTTGGCTATCGGCTCCCTCTTCAATTATCCTTTTTTCTAAAGCACCTGATTTTCCTGATACAACGTTTACTTTAATTCCTGTTTTAGCAGTAAATTTTTCATAAAGTTGTACATCAGAGTCATAATGCCTTGCACTAAATATATTTACCTCGTTTGCAAATAGACTTCCTGTAAATGCTAATAAAAATAGATAGCTTAGTACTATTGTTTTTTTCATTGTTTCCCTCGTAATTGATAATGATTATCATTTACAATAAATTGATAATGATTATCATTTGCAATATTGACGCACTTTTGAATTGTAAAATTTGTTGATAACTTTGATAAAATGGAGTTAATAGACCTATGTTGCAAATTAATCCTAAAAAATTCAAAAATATTGAAAACAAGTCTATTCCATCACCC
>CACNAY010000015.1 GCA_902618555.1 uncultured Pelagibacteraceae bacterium | reverse complement strand
GACTTAATGATAGCGCGACAAAGCTAGAAATAATTACAGCTGATGCAAGTGTAATCGCTGTTTGCGTAAAAAGTACCCCTGTAATTCCTTTAATAAAAATTAAAGGAACAAAAACGGCTACCAAAACAACAGTTGTAGCTATAATTGCAAAAGAAACCTGTTTTGCACCTTTGTAAGCCGCAACTAAAGGCGTATCTCCTAATTCTATTCTTCTAACTATATTTTCAAGCATCACGATTGCATCATCGACCACAATACCAATAGCGAGAACTAGAGCCATCAAGGTAAAAAGATTTATTGAGAAATCAAAAACATAAATTGATAAAAAAGTTGAAATTAATGAAACAGGCAAAGCTATTAAAGGAATAATTAAAGCTCTTATATTTCCCAAAAATAAATAAATGATAATGGTAACCAGAATTAGTGCAATGACGAGAGTTTTATAAACTTCTTTGATAGCAGACTTAATATAATTACTTCTATCAAATGAAACTTCTAAGGTAGTACCTGGTGGTAAACTTGATTTTAGCTCTTTTATCTTTTTTTTGATACCTTTTGCTACAGCGATGGTGTTTGCATCAGATTGTTGATATATCCCTATACCAACAACTTGCTTTCCGTTACCTTTAAAAAGAGTTCTTATTGACTCAGCTCCTAATTCGATTCTTGAAACATCTGATAAGGTTATGATCGAACCGTCCTTAGCTCTTTTTAGTGGAAGATTTTTATAATTCTCAACTTCTTTATAAGCTTTATCGAGTTTTATAGTTAGATCGATATCCTTTGACTCAATTCGCCCAGCTGGGAACTCTGTATTTTCTCGTCTGAGAATTGTCTCAACTTCTTGAGTAGTAAGATCTCTTGCGGCTAAAGCTATTGGGTCTAACCAAACTCTTAGTGAGAGCTCTCTTTGACCACCAAGGCGAACTCTGCCTACGCCATCAACAGTAGAGAAAGTATCAGTTAAATATCTATCGGCGTAATCAGTTAATTCTAAATCACTCATAGTTTCAGAGTTGAATGATAACCACATAGTAGTTCTCATACCTGCGCTTTGTTTAAAAATTTCAGGCTGTTCCGCACCTTCCGGTAAATTATCTAGCACTCTAGATACAGAGCTTCTTACGTCGTTAGCGACGTCATCTAAGTCTAAACTTGTTTCAAATGTAAGAGTAATTCTTGAACTTTCATCCTCACTAAATGAGTCTATCGTTTCTAGCCCGGGTGTTCCTCCAACAAAGTCCTCAATTTTTTGAGTTATTTGAGTATCAACAATTTCTGCTGATGCACCTCTATACTCAGTTTGAATAGTTACTACAGGAGGTTGCACGTCAGGCAGTTCATCGGTTGGAATTTCTTGAAAAGTTACAAGACCGAATATCACTAATACTAAGCTCATTACTGAAGCTACGACAGGTCTTTTGATAGATAGGTCTGTTAAAAACATTTAATTTATTGGATTTATAATTTTGATTTTAGCATTATTTCTTACTTTCGAGACACCTTCTGTAATAACAAGATCACCTTCATTTATTCCTGATACAACAGAAACTTTTCCAAAATTTCTTTTACCGATCTCAATGTTCTTTTTTACAGCAGTTTTGTCTCTTACTGTATAAACAAAAGCTGTACTACCTTGAATCGTGACAGCACTTTCAGGAACTCCAATTTGGTTTATTTCATCATATATAATTTTTACTGTCATTAATTGCCCTGGAATGATATCGAAATTAGAATTATCAACTAAAACCCTGGATAAAATCGATCTCGTAGAAGGATCTATTCTTGAGCTAATTGTTTGAATTTTTCCCTTAAAAGTTTTCTTAAATGCTGAACTTGTTATTTCTGCTTTTAATCCTGGTTTAAGTATACTTACATAATTCTCAGGAACTTTTATATCTATTACTACTTTTTTTAAATCGTCCAAAGTTACTATTAAACTCTCTGAACCCAAAACTCCTTGTGCAATTTCTCTTTTGCCTAATTTACCCTCAAAATCTGCGATAATCTCCTCTCCACTTACGAGTCTAAGGATTATTTCACCTTTTTTTACAAATCTATTTTCAATGTTTAATTTTCCAGAAACTTCATTAGTTTTTATTCTGTAAGTTTTTGAATTTTGTGCTATTGCGGTCCCAAAAGTTTCTATACTTTTATAAAATAAAGATTTTTCAACTTCTTTAACGATTACACCCGGTGCAGGCCTAACACTGAATTTTTTCTTGAAGTGTAAACCAATAAAATGCCTTGCAGCAATAATTGCAAAAATAGCAATAAAGAAAATAATTAAAAAAACTTTTAATTTTGATGCTTTCATTTTACTCTAATCCGTACTCTGACCACGACCCATCATAGATAGTTGGTTTTTTACCACTTATGATAGAATTAGCTAGTCCTAAAATACATGCCGTTATTCCAGATCCACATGTAAAAGCAATTTCTTTATCTTTATCTATTTTATTTTGATCAAAAATCTTTATTAACTCCTCCTTTTTTTTAAAAGTTCGATCTTCATTTAAAAGTAATTGAAAAGGTAAATTTTTAGACCCTTCTATGTGACCACTTTTTAATCCTTTTCGAGGCTCAGGAACCAAACCCAAAAATCTTTCTTTGCTTCTAGCGTCTATTAATTGAAATTTTTTATCTAATATGTTTTTTTTAACTTGAGTCTTATCAATTACCATAGATAAATTTTCCTTAGCTTCGTAATTGGTTTTTGAGATTTTTATAACTTCTTTTGAAATACCTCTATTTTCCTTTAACCATTTCGTAAAATTTCCGTCTAAAACAGAAACTAGATCAGCATTGTGTCCAAAGTAAATAAAAGTATACCAAACTCTACATGAACTGAAGACATCTGAGTTATCATAAATAATTATATGATCAGAATTATTTATCCCTAAATTTGAAACAATGCTTTCCCACTCTTTATTTGAAGGAAGCATATGGGATAATGAAGAATTTTGCTTTGAATTTTTATCAATATCAAAGAATATTGAGTTCTTAATATGATTTTCTTTAAACTCCTCTTTGGCATTTCTACCTGAATTAGGCAAACACCAGGTAGCATCTAATATTTTCACTTTATTGATATTTTTTTCTAGCCATTCTGTAGTAACAAGCTGTTTCATTATCTATTTTTTTCTAAGTATTTTTGATGATATTCTTCTGCTTTACAATAATTTTTGAGCCTAGAAATATTAGTTTGAATTTTTCCATTAAACTCCTTATTAAAAATTTCTAAAATTTCTTTAGCTTCAGCTTTTTGAATGTCGTCCTCATAAAATATTTCACTTCTATATTGAGTTCCAACATCAGGATATTGCATATCTTTTTGAGTAGGATCGTGCATTTTGAAAAATAAATCTAAAATTTTTTTAAAGGAAATTAATTTTTCATCAAAGGTAAGTCTTACAACTTCTGCATGACCAGTGTCACCTTTACATACTTCTTCATATGTAACTTTATCGGATAATCCACCGGCATAGCCGACTTCTGTTTTAATTATACCCGGCTTATTTTTGAAGTTTTCCTCAGGTTTCCAAAAACAGCCAAGAGCAAGTGTACATTTCTTCATAAAGTAATTATATAGAGTTGTGAGGATATTAAATTGTTAGCACGAAATCAATTAGGCGTATTGTACGGGGTAGCATCTGTGGCATGTTTTGCCATGATGGATGCTTGTGTAAAATGGTTAGACCAGTTTCCTGTAGGTGAAGTGTTATTTGCAAGATTTTTTTTTGGTTTGATACCCATATTACTGCTTGTACCTAGGAATGAATTTAAAACTTTTTATAAAACTACCAGACCTAAACTACATGCTTTCAGAGCTGTAACTGGGACGTTAGCAATAGTTGCTCTATTTATTGCTCTAAGAGAGATACCTTTAGCAGATGTTGTAAGTTTGACTTTTGGAGGACCAATCTTCGTCACCTTAGGTTCAATATTTTTTTTATCCGAAAAAGTGGGTATTAGAAGGTGGTCTGCTGTTTTCATTGGGTTTATTGGAATGTTAATGATTGTTAAACCAGCTTATGAAGAATTAAATATTTATTACTTATTTCCAATAATTTTTTGTATTTTCTTTGCATGCGTAGCTCTGAGCATAAGAAGCTTATCATCTACCGAGCCTAATTATAGAATTGCTTTATACTTTTCTTTACTGAGTATGGTAGTTGGTTTAGCAACACTTCCTTTTGGCTGGGTCATGCCATCAAAATTTGAACTATTTCTTCTTATTTTTACTGGGATAATTGGATCAGTTGCTAATATTTTACTTACCGTTTCACTAAGAATTGCAGAAGCATCACTAGTCACACCAACAAAATATTTAAATTTAGTATTTGCAATTTTATTAGGATATTTCATTTGGGGCGAAATACCAAAAGTGCTAACGCTTTTGGGCGCTGGTTTAATTATTGCAAGTTCTGTAATTATTTTTATGAGAGAGACTCAACTTAAAAAACAAGTTATAAGTCCGAGACCGTGAGTAAATATCCAAGTTATTGGCTAGAAGCAGTAAAAACTTTGTCTAAAAGAGATAAAGTTTTAAAAAAACTTATCATTAAATACAATGATAAGTTTTTAACTACTAGAAAAGATATTTTTTACTCTTTATGTAAAAGTATAGTCGGTCAGCAGATAAGTGTATCAGCAGCTAACTCAGTATTTAAAAAATTTCAAAAGAAAACTAAAAGAATTAATCCCTTAAAAGTATCAAAATTATCAATATCACAACTTAAATCCTGTGGTTTAAGTAGACAAAAAGCTTTAGGAATAAAAGAATTGTCGATTAAATTTGTAAAAAAAGAATTTGATCCAAAATTAATCAAAAATATGAATGACGAGGAAGCCATTCAATACTTATCATCTTTGAGACAAATAGGCAGATGGAGCGCAGAAATGATTTTACTATTCACTTACAATCGTTCTAATATTTGGCCTTTACAAGATATTGGCTTATTAAGAGCAATATCAAATAATTATAAGAAAAAATACTTTCCTCCAAAAAGTTTTTTAGACAAACTTTATAAAAAATTTACACCTTATTGTTCAGTTGCTACGTGGTATCTCTGGCGCAGTATTGACGATGAACCAATCCAATATTAAGCGCCTTCAATCGTTTGATGTTGACGTTCTGCGTAGCCTTCAAGAATAGAATGTGCATCTTGATATTCTTTTGAATTGTAAAAGTTATTGGCTTCATCATAGGATGGAAACTCAATTACAACTGTTCTTGGAGATTTATAGCCCTCATTAGATGTAGATCTTCCACCTCTAATTAAAAATTTTCCCTTATATTTTTCAACCGCTGCTTTAGCTTTGACAGCGTATTCTTTTAATTTTTCATCATTACTTATGCTTTTATAAACACAAACTACGTATCCTTTCATTTACAACTCCTTTAAAATAAATTAACTTTTTTCATGGCAGATAAACTTATTATTGATTGGAAAGAGTATAATCTAATCGTTGAAAAATTAGCAATACAAATTCATGAAAGTGGTTTTAAACCTAATTTGCTTATTGGTATTGCAAGAGGTGGCCTTCCAATCACTGATGTTTTAAGCCGAGTTTTTAAATTAAAATGTGCTTATCTTGCCGTAGAATCATACTCTGGAGAGGGCACAGAGGATCAACAAGGGGATTTGGTTTTCTCAAGAGAAATGAGCTCTACTGTTCAAGATATGAAAGGTAACATTCTTTTATGTGATGACTTATCTGATACCGGGGTAACGCTAAATAAAAGTATTGATTGGTTAAAAAAATATCCACCCCTCAAAGGCAATATAAAAGAAATTAAAACTGCTGTGCTCTGGAAAAAAAAAGATTCAACATTTGAACCTGATTTTTGTGCTCAAAGACTAGATAGTAATCCATGGATTGTTCAGCCATTTGAGCATTATGAAGAAATAAGAGTTCAAGATTTAATTAAGAAACATCAGAAGAATTAAGGGCCAGAATTTACTGGCCCTAAAATTTTTAGGCTACGTAAAAACTAATTACGCTAAATACTGCAATTACCCAAATAGCAGGAGAGGTTTTTCCAAATTTTCCTGTAAATATTTGAATTAATGCATATGAAATAAATGCAAGAGCAATACCATTACTGATACTATACGTTAACGGCATTGTTATCATTGCAACTACTGCAGGGCCTGACTCAGCTATGTCATCCCACTCAATATCAGTGATATTTCTTACGAATAATATTGCTACGTACAACAACGCTGCACCATCTATTTCTTTTGGTAAACTTGTAGCGAGCGGCGAAAAGAATAAACACGCTAGGAATAAAACTCCTATTACAAGCGAAGTCATTCCAGTTCTACCTCCGGCTTTTACTCCCGCACCTGACTCCACATAACTAGTTACAGTTGTTGTCCCCATCATTGCTCCAGCAACTGTTCCCACACTATCAGATAACATTGCTTTGTTGATGTCTTGCACTTTACCTTTTTTATCAACTTTACCCGCCACGTTAGCAACAGATGTTAATGTTCCTGCTGTATCGAAAAAGTCTATAAACAATAATGTAAAAACTATTGAAGCCATACCTGCTGTAAGTGCTGCTTTAAGATCAAAATCAAATAAGTATGTCATTGGTGGTATTGAACCAACAACGCCATTAAATTTTGCTAAACCAGTCGCCCAAGCTATTATACTAAATAAAAGGATACCAATTATAATGTTACCTCTTATCTTCATCTTTTCTAAAACAATCATAAAGACAAAAGTTAAACAACCAAGAAGCACTAAAGGATTTTTAATGTCACCTAAAGTAACTAATGTGACTGGATGATCTCCTACTACTCCCATAATTTCTAAACCGATAATAGCTAAAAATAATCCTATCCCAGCACCGATTCCTAGTTTTAAACTTCTTGGAATCGAATTTATCAACCACGCTCTTAAAGGTGTGAGTGATATAGCTAAGAAAATAATTCCAGCAACCAATACTGCACCCAGTGCTGCTTGTGGTGTGTAACCCATTCCTGCAACTACTCCGTATGCAACAAATGCATTTATACCCATACCTGGTGCCAAACCTATAGGCCAAGTTTTTCCGTAAAATGCCATGATGAAACACGCTAGTGCTGTAGCTAATATTGTTGCAGTAAATACTGCTCCAAAATCAAAAAAACCTTTTTCTGTTCCGGCAAATTCGCCAGATAAGATAAAGGGATTTAAAAACATAATGTATGCCATTGTAAGAAAAGTAGTTACACCAGCTATAACCTCAGTTTTAAAATTTGTTTTATGTTTCCTATACTCAAAATATTTATCCATCATAAAATAAAACCTCCGTTAAAAGTTTATTACTCTATATAATCGTTAAAATCTTAACTAAATCCTTCATATCTACCTTGATTCAACCAAGAGTAAATATATCTGTTTATAACTTTTCGTTATAAAATAAGGATAAGAATGAAAAGATTTTATTTTACGATTTTATACACATTATTTTTAATTTCATTAATTGGTTGCCAAACTGTCTCAAAGAAAATTGAAGATACGACAACTAAAGAAGAGCAGGAATTAAGCAAATGGTTAAATAAACCTGAAGAAGATCTTAAAAGTTTTTATGGGCAACCTGATAAAGTTGAATTTTTAAAAACAAGAAATAGAAATTACGTCTATATAACTGAAAAATATAAAATTAAGTGTGTGCGTAAGTTTGAGGTAAACCCAAGGAATATTGTGGTTGGTTTTAGTAGCAAAAATTGCTTTTAATTACCTGCGGAGTAAATACTCCGCAAGTAAGGTAAACTTATTTAATTTCAATAAGTCTTTTTTTCTTAATTTCAGGGATAATTTTTTCACAAGAAATAGTCAGTAAACCATCTTTAAGCTCAGCACCATTCACTTTTACATCATCTGCAATTGTAAATGATCTAGCAAAAGATCTTTGTGATATTCCTCGATGAATAACTTCATCTCCATCTTTTTCTTCAGTTCTTTTAACGTCTTTTGTTTTTACAGTTAAAAGATTATCTTCATATTCAACTTCAACATCATCTTTGTTAAAGCCAGCAACTGCTACTTCAATAGCATACTTATCTTTGCCTGCCTTTCGGATGTTGTATGGTGGATAATTGGTTTGTACACCAAGACTACCATTCCCTAACATAGACTCGAATTGATCAAACATGTCATCGAATCCAATGCTAAAAGGTCTAAGTGAATTAAAGATCGAAAGATCCTTACTTGTCATATGTCCTCCTTTGTTAGCAAGGTTAATGTCAGCCCCACTTGGCAACTGACGACTTAGATATGGGAATTATTTTTAATTTTTCAAGATTGTTATTTTAAAATTTTTGCAGATTTTAAAATAAAAGAATACTCTTCTGCTAGTTCTGTGATTGCATTGTCACGGCCAGACATTCCTCCATGACCTGCTGCTTCCATTTTGCATTTTAATAATTGAGGATTGTTATCAGTTTTTGTCTCTCTAAGTTTTGCAATATATTTAACTGGCTCGGAGTAAAGGACTCTGTTGTCAAACAAAGATGTTGTAATAAGCATTGGCGGGTAATCTTTTTTATTAATATTGTTATAAGGTGCATAGGATAAGATATACTCAAAGTACTCTTTACTCTTTATCGGGTTTCCCCACATCTCCCATTCGCCTGGTGTTAAGGGTAATTTCTCATTTAACATAGTTGTCATTGTGTCTACAAATGGAACTAACAAAAGCATCCCAAAAAATAAATCGGGAGCCATGTTAGCCACAGCTCCACCTGTAAGACCTCCAGCAGATCCGCCATAAAAACAAATTCCACCTTTGAATGTATATCTTTGTTCTATAAGATGTTTGGCGCAAGCTACATAATCTAAAAAAGTATTTTTCTTAAATTTTTTTTTACCTTTTTCATGATGTCTATCTCCTAAATCTCCTCCACCTCTTACATGAGCTATCGCAAAAGTAATTCCTCTATCAATTAAACAAAATCTTGAGGCACTAAAAGATGGAGATATACTATGTTTGTAAGCCCCGTAGGCATATAAAAGAATTTTTGATTTTCCATCTTGTTTTGCTGTTTTCAATCTAACCAAACTAATAGGTATCATTTGACCGTCATGTGACTTAGCCTTTATTCTTTCAACGACATAATTAGCGGAGTCATGTCCAGATGGAACTTCTGTTTGTTTTACTAATTTTTTTTGCTTTGAGACGATGTCATACTCATATACTTGTCCTGGAGTTGCCATACTTTCCCATCCAACTCTTATCATTGTAGTATTTGTATCTCTTTGCATTAAAGAAACACCAGGAACGCCTATTGGTTCATCTGAAATTTTAATTTCCTCTTCTTTGTTAGTTTGAATATTTCTTACAAACAGTTTTGGTATAGCATCAGACTTTTCTGATCTAATAATATAATCATCTAAAAATTCAAAACCCCCGATAACAGTCTCTTTTTTTGCTGGGATAAAAACTTCTAATTTATCTATCTGACTAGTCTTACATCTGAGTACCTTATAATCTCTAGCCTCCTCATTAGTGTGAATATAAAAATAACCTTGCCAAGAATCTATAGAATAACGAACATCATTTTTTCTTTTTTGAAAAAGTGTGGGTTTAATTTCTTTAGCATCTGTAGAAAAAAAATATTCTTCAGTTGTTATGTGATCAGAAGTCCCAATAATGAAATATTTTTCATCAGAGGTAATACCAATACCACAAGTAAAAGTTTTGTCTTTTTCCTCAAATATTAGTTGATCTTGATCGGTCGATGTTCCAAGAACATGTTTGAAAATTTGTCTTGGTCTATGATATTGATCTAATTTCGAGTAGAAAAAGCTTTTATTATCTAAAGCCCATGTGACGTTTCCGCTTGTATTTTCAATAACATCTTTTTCATTTTTTCCTGTTCTAAGATCTCTCAAATAAATTGTATAATATTCTGATCCTTTTAAATCTAGAGAATAAGCAATAAAATTATCACAATAAGAAGTGCTTACAGTTCCTACCCCAAAATATTCTGAACCAGATTTCTTCTTCTCCAAATCTCCATCAAAAAAAACCTCTTCAGGTTTAGAACCATCAATGAGTTGCCTCATTCTTTTTCCGTAATTACCCTTGGCTTCTGTTTTTGCCCAATAATAATATCTTTTATCTTTATATTTTAATCCAGTATCATCTAATTTAATTTTTCCTTTGATTTCGTTAAATAAATTTTTCTGTAATTCTTTAACGTCTGTGAAGTAGTCTTCGGTTATTTTGTTATTAGCCTCTATATAATCCTTGACCTCAGTATTCAACTTTTTTGGGTCCTTTAAAACTTCAAGTATATTTGACTGGTCCACCCACGAATAGTTATCTTCTAGTGTAATCCCGTGATAATTTTTCGTAGTCTTTATTTTCTTAAGTTTTGGTATATTCATAATAGGAAATTATATGAATTTGTTTTTGTTGGGAATTATCATTTTCGTCGTAATCTACCTTTTTCTAAATTGGTTTGCTAGGGCCAGTTCAAAAAAGATAGCTACAACAATTAAAAAAATTGCAATTTATATATCATTAATTTTAGCTGTACTATTTACAATTGGCGGCAAATTCATCTTCAGTCTTCCAATGTGGTTGATCTTGCTCTCTGGGCTTAAGATTAAAGGGTTTACTGCTTTGCAACTGTATCAATTGTGGAGATTGATCCAATTTATGAAAAATAACGCAGGAAGATTTTCCCAAGGTCAGTTTGGCCAAACTCCAGGGTCATCAAGTCTTACTTCAGAAGAAGCTTATAAATTGCTAGGACTAAAAAAGGGTGCGAGTAAAGAAGAAGTTTTAAAAGCAGCTAATCAATTACAAAAAAAAATTCATCCTGATATGAACCGTAATGTAGACAGCTCTAGATTGAGTCAATTAGTAAATGAAGCTAAAGAGAAAATAATAAAAACTGATTTTAGTTAGTTAAAAGCTCAATACATTTATTATAAACTTTATCAAAAGAGATTGAACCTTTGGTATCATGAGTTGTTGTTTCCTCAGTTTCTCCCTCTGGAATTATTGCATTAATATTTTTTGAATATTTCCCATAAGCAAGTACTGGACTATCCATAAATAAAGCTACAGTTTTTAAATTAAGAGCAGCACTAATATGCATAAAACCGGTATCATTTCCACAATACAAATTACAATTTGCTATTATAGGAAGCATCTCATTTATCTTTAAATTATTTAAAGAAATACAATTAGAACCTATATTTGAATTTAATATTTCATCTATCAATTGTTGATCATTTTTTCCAGCAGCTAAATAAAATTTAGAAGGGTGCTTTTCATTTATTTTTTTAATTAATTTTATAAAATTTTTAATACCCCAGCGTTTTGTCTGGCCTGATGCACTGATACCCAGCACAATGTTTTTGTGACTTTGAGACACATCTTTTCTAGCTTTTAAAATTTTGTCTTCACTGATTAAAAGTTCTGGTTGGGTTGATACTATTTTATTAAGTTCATTCTCGGTAAAGATTTTAGCAGTGTTGACAACATGTTGTCCTCTTTTTTTAAATAAAGGATATTGAGCTATTTTTTTTATACCTGCAAATTTACAAATTAAAAAATATCTTAGAGAACTATTAAAGATGAATACTTTATCAAATTTTTTCTCTTTTATGTCTCTTGCTAATTTAAAAAACCCACTTAGACCATCATGGTTACCTGAATTATCATTTAAGCGATCCAATGTAATCACCTCATCAATATGCGGATCATCTAGAAAAAGATCTTTTGCTCTTGTATTTTCTTTAGCTAGTATTGAGACTGGTTTTTCGTATTTTTTTGAGATTTCATGTATGTAATTAATGTGAATTATACAGTCTCCAAGGCCTACTTTATTTATGAGAATCAGAACTTTCATTTCTAAAATTTATATTATATTTTATTTCAATAAATTGGGACAATAAGATGTTGAAACGTGGGGTGTACGCAGCTAGTTTAAGTGTTTTGAATAAAGACTTAACGTTAAACGTTGAGGCTACCATTTCTCATGCAGAAAAGTTAATTAAAAACGGTCTACACGGATGTTTTTTTCTAGGTAGCACATCGATGGCCCAGCTAATTTCAAAAAATGAAAAAATGGAGTTAATTTCCAAAATTTCCACTCACAAACTAAGAAAACAGTTTTTCTTAGGAACAGGCTGCAACAGTCTTTATGAAAACATTGAATTGATAAAATATGCAAGTGAGTTTAATTTCAATACAATTCTATTGATGCCAAGCGCTTACTACGTAGGAAATTCTGACGAAGGGGTTTTCCAATTCTACGAAAGAATAATTTTAGCATGTCCAAAAATAAAAATTGTAATCTATAACTTTCAGAAATTATCAGGCTATTTGTTTTCAGTTGAAGCAATTACTAAATTAGTTGAAGCGTTTCCTAAAAATATAATTGGAGTAAAAGATTCTTCTTATAATTTATATGAAAATTTAAAGATTAAAGATTTTTTAATTTTTCCAGGAAGCGAGGCAAAATTGCTTAAAGGATTGGAAAGAGGCTCTGCGGGAGTTATCAGCGCGTGCACAAACTCGACTCATTCTTTAGCTAGAAAGGTGTTTGATGATTTCGAAAATAAAACCCCACAGACTAAAAACGACCGATTAATAGCTGTAAGAGAAACATTTGATCAATATAATTTAATATCAGCTTTGCATAGTTATCATTCGATAAAAGACGAAAATTATAAGAATATATTACCTCCACTTACTTTATTAAGTGAGGAAAAACAGAAAGAGCTTATTGAAAAATTAAATAAACTTAAATTTAATAACGAAAAAAACTTGGCGGCTTAAATTATGTTATTAGCAAGAGTCTTATCGAAAATTTACAAAGAAGACGGTATAATTTTACAAGATGAAAAAAACGTTAAGTACGTTATTGGTAAGCCAAACTCTGAAAAGCCTATAACTGTTAAACTATTAAACAAAAAACTAAAATATTTATTATTGGTAGAGCCGGAATATTATTTCCCTGAAGCTTACATGAATGAGGAAATAATAATAGAAAATGCAACATTGCATGAATTTTTGATGGTTTTTGTAAAAAATCTTGGGCGAGGCGAAATTACTTTCTATAGCGACTTGGTAAAAAAATTTTTTGGTATTTGGAGATATATTTCAAATTTTAATACAAAATCAAAATCAAAACAGCAGATATCAAGCCATTATGATTTAGGGGGCAAGAAAGGAATAAAATTGTATAAAAATATGCTTTGCAGTAATATGCAATATTCTTGCGCAATTTGGAAAGATGACACAAAAACATTAGAAGAAGCTCAAATAAATAAACTCAATCATATTATAAAAAAACTAAAAATTAAAAAAGGAGATAAGATTCTAGACATTGGTTGTGGTTTTGGAACTGCCGCCGCATACATAGCAAAACAAACTGGATGTGAAGTAACTGGTATAACGTTGAGTAAAAACCAACTAGATTATGCCGTGCAAAATGCAAAGGAATTAAATTTAGATAATCAAATTAGTTTTGAGCTTAAAGATTATAGAGATATGGGTGGTAAATTCGATAAACTTTACTCAATTGGCATGTTCGAGCACACGAGTCTGAAGTACTATAATACCTTCTTTAAAAAAACTTACGACTTATTAAAAGATAATGGAACTTTTTTACTTCACACAATTGGTGTCGTAGGGCCACCTTCAGCACCATCTCGCTGGATAGGTACTCGTATTTTTCCAGGTGGAAGATGTCCATCTTATAGTCAAATCATCAAACCAATTGAAAAATCAGGTTTCATTGTGAATGATTGTGAGTCTTTAATCAAACATTACGATTTAACTTTGGAAGCATGGAGAGAAAGATTCTTAGCTAAAAGGACTGAAATGAAAGATTTATTTGATGAAAAGTTCTGTAAAATGTGGGAGTTTTACTTAAGTTCCACAAGTGCTGCTTTTAGATATCGAGATCTACTTGTTTTTCAAATCCAACTTGTTAAGAACTTTTCAACTGCTTCTAGAACTCGAGATTACATTTATAACTAAAAACTGTTATTAAATAAGATAACAGTATGAAAAGAAAGAAAAAAAAACCTAAGAAAAATAAGTCATTTAAATCAAAAAGACTTAAATCTAGAAAATCTGCTAAAAATAAAAAAAAAGTTTCTAAAAAGAAATCCAAAATTAAAAGAACAGCCAAAAAAAGAAGAAAAAAAATTAAGACTCGAAAAAAGAAAACTATTCCTTTCAGAACGAAACGTAAAACGCAAAAAACAAGAGCAGTAGTTTCTGGAATTTTAAGTTTAAGTGATAAAATTAAATCAATGTTAAGATTTAATTTTGATATAGATAAATCTCTTCAAAATTTTTTTCAAGGTATTTCCAATCGAGTCTCAAATATTAAAAAAGTTATTCAAGAGGAAAGAGTAAAGCAAAAACAGAAAAAAATAAAAGAAATGGAAAGAGAAAAAATAGAGGCAAAGAAACGCTTCATGCAGCAAGAGGAAATAGCATTAAAAGCCAAAGCTCTTGAGCTTAAAGAGGAAAAAGAACTAAGTCGCCAATTATCAATCGATCTAAAAAGATTTTTGCGCGAGGATCAAGCTGAACTCAGACGAGAACGAGCAGAGAAACAAAGGAAGTTTTTAGAACAAATACAGCTTGAGAAGAAAATAGAAAGCTTTGTTCGTAGAGAGGAAAAAGAAGTTCAAGCGCTCTCAAAATATGTCTTAAATCAACAAAGAGAGTCTTACGAAGAAGTCAAACTGCGAATAGATAAAATTAAAGAGAAATATAAAGCTTTAAGACAACAAAAAGTTGAGGAAGCAATTAGAGAACGTCTAACTCAATTTGGTGTTGAAGTAAAAGACAGTGATACTAAAGAAATATTATTAGAGAAGGAAAGAGTTTATAATGAGGAGCGGGAGAAAGTAGAGTATGCGCTTGAGTCTTTCTACAGAGCTTCCCATTCACTTTGTTTTATGATTTCAAAAAGATATTTAAGCAAACACCTTCCAATCATGAGGTGTATAGATAAAAGAATAGAAGAGTCTGCTATATATATTAAATGGGATGATACCCCAGAAGATGAGTGGCTCATTTGCATTTATTTAAAAGATGACTCTCCGAATGAAGGTATAGTTATTGAGGATAAAACAGATCCAGAAAAAAATATTTCAAAAGAATTTAAGAGGGATCAGATTTTTGATGCTTCAGATTTTATGGTAGACTCTCTTACTGTTTTACTTGAGAGAGAAAGAAATAAAAGAAAAGCTAGTTAATAAGATCATCTAGTTTTTTAATCTCGCCAATTTTAAATAAAACTGCATCTTCTTTTTTGAAACCAAACCTCTCAGCGTTTTTTTTAAATCTTACCGGTGGTTCCCAAATTGGTTCCAAACTTAAAATCGCTGTACCCCAATGCATTCCTATCACTTTTTTAACTTTTAAGTCCCTCATTAACGATAAAAGCTCTTCAGGGTTTGCATGGGCAGTAGATTTGTCTTTGACGTTAATAATAGGAAAGAAATTGTAAGCTCCAATATTTCCAAAACCTAAGTCGATTGGACCAAATTTTTCTCCTAAATCTTTATAAAAAGGTGCAGGTCCAGTATCACAAGCAAAAAATATTTTTTTATCTTTGTATTCAATTAAAAAGCTTCCCCAGAGACTTCTATTTGTGTTTCCAACTCCCCAAATCCACCGCTTACTCCAATGTTGGCTTGGAAGCATTGTTACTGTGATTTCTTCGTTAATTTTAATTTTATCAAACCAGTCCAATTCTTTTACTTTATCTTTTTTGTAACCATTTTTTGTAAAATATTTTCCAAGCTTTAAAGGCACGAGAACTTTTGTATTTTTATAGGGAAAGTTATTTATTGTTTTTTGAGACATATGATCCAGGTGGTTGTGGCTAAGTAAAAATAAATTTATCTCTGGAAGCTCTTTTAACTTTAAAGGAGGCTCAATATATTTTTTTGTACCGAGACCCAAATATCCATAATATTTTTCAAAAACTGGATCGGTTATAATTGTAGTATTTCCAAGTTTAATAATAAAACTCGCATGATCAAGCCACATAACATATGAGTCTGATTTATGTTTTTCAAGATTTTTTAAAACTATTTGTCTTTCAATTACATGTTCAGGTGGATAATCAATCTTAAGTTTCTTTTTTTCCTCCCTGAAAACTCTCCAATTCCATTTAAAATTAGGATCCCTTTTTGGACCTCCCTCAAGGTTTCTAAAAGCGTATAATTTTCCGTCTTTATAAACATGATGATAGGGTTTTTTTTCCATTGCATTTAAACTAATACTTAATGAAAATAATGTACACAGAATAAGGGGTATTCGCATACCCCTTATTAGCACAGACGATTAAATTTTAAAGGAATTAAATATCTGAACAATTTGATTTATTTATTCTCTTATCAAATGATTTAAGTGCTTCTTTTGAAATGACCCAAACATATGAGCTTTCTTTTAGACCATTTTCATCAGCTGCTGTACATCTTTTGCCAAATTTTACTTTGGCCATGTTGCTTCCAGCACAATTAGTCAACATAAGCATTAACATAAAAGTAGATAATATTTTCATGATTAAAACTTAAAGTTAGAGTCTGTGCTTTGCTTGGCATAATTTGGACCAAAAAAAGAAATTGAAACTTCATTGAATAAGATAAACTTTAGCCTTATGATTGAAATTATGTCTAAAAGCCACATTTATAAACTGAAAGTTTTTGTTGAAGACGTTGACTTTGGTCGAGTATTTTACTCTAGATATCTTCAGTATATCGAGAGAGCTAGAACGGAGCTAATAAACGAAAAATTCGGTCTATCTTTAACTCAACTTATGAACGAGCACGACATAATGTTTGTCGTTAGGAAATGCAATATTAAATATCTAAAATCAGCAGTTTTTGAAGATAATCTAAGTGTCGAAACAGCTGTTTTAAAAAAAACCAACGTTAGACTTAACTTGCTTCAAGAGGTTAAAAGAGGTGGGGAAGTTCTTGTTAGTGCAGAAGTGGAACTAGCAGTAGTAGATCGAAGTGGGTCAATAAAAAAACTTTCTAAAGATTTTTTTGCAAAAATTTAAATTTGGCTAAGAAACGCCTAATATCTGCCAAAATTTACGTTATAAACTACATTCAACTCAAGTTTGCAAATTCAGCAATACTCATAGAGTTAAAAATAAATTAAAAGGAATTATGAGAATTAAACAAGCAAAAAAAAACAAGTTAAAGACTAACGTTGATAAGAAATTCAAAAAAATCTCTCTATTCGAACTTCAAAATAGTCCGAAATTTCTAAATTTTAGAGTTCGAGCATAATCTTTCCTCCTAAATAAATCAGTGGCTTAATCTAATTAGGCCATTGTTTTTATACCAATAATTGTTAAATTAATCTGTGAGGCGTAATAAACTGAATAATAAAGTAGCAATTATTATGGGATCTCAATCGGATCATTCCATAATGAAAGAATGCGCAAAAATTTTAAAGACTCTCAAAATTAAATATCAAATTTCAATAGTAAGTGCGCACAGAACACCAAAAAGAATGTTCGAATTTGCAGAGTCAGCCTCAAAAAACGGTTTTGGTGTAATTGTGGCTGGAGCAGGAGGTTCAGCACATTTGCCTGGCATGGTGGCATCTTTATCTTCCTTGCCAGTTATTGGAGTTCCGATAGAAACAAAAAAACTTAAGGGTTTAGATAGTTTGTTATCAATAGTACAAATGCCGCGAGGTTGTCCCGTAGCCACCATGGCTATAAATGGATCAATGAATGCTGGTTTACTCGCAGCTTCAATTATTGGAAATTTTGATGAAAAAATTAAATCAAATTTAGAAAAATGGAAACGTTTACAAACTAAATCTATTAAAAAAAAACCTTAATTCGATGACAATAAGCACCCTAGGGATCATTGGTTCAGGTCAACTTGGTTCATTGTTATGCCAAGCTGCAAAAAAACTTAATATAAAGACTATAGTAATATCAGACGATGAAAATGGTCCTGCCCAAAATTATTCGGGTGAATTTATCTACTCACAATACGACAACAAAGAAAAGATAAAAGAGTTTGTAAGCAAAGTCGATATTATCACTTATGAGTTTGAAAATATTCCAATAAATATTTTAAATGAGATCAATAAAGAAAAAAAAGTCTTACCTAAACCTGAAATAAATAAGATAATTCAAAATAGAAAATTAGAAAAAACTTTCGTCAATGATTTAGGTATTAAAACTACAGACTGGGCCTTTATCAAACAAGCTACAGACGTTGAAAAGAATAAAAACTTATTACC
>CACNAY010000014.1 GCA_902618555.1 uncultured Pelagibacteraceae bacterium | reverse complement strand
CATACTTATATCCTTGATTATCGAAGTATTACTCTCTATTTTATTTTTAAAACTTAGTTGGGCATTTAGCGCTTCTTGAACCTCTGGATCAGTGAGTTGTCTATTTTTTTTTCCAACTTTATCTATTTCAGCTAGATAATATTTGTTATCTAAATTGATAATTTCAGGTACTTGAATAGATTTTAAATTGTAAACTTTTTTGAACAATAAATCCGGAAGATTTTTTATCTTATTTTTGTTTTCATCCTCCTTGTTTGCATTAATGTTATCTAATGAAATTACTTTTAAACTATTAGTTTTAATTGTTTCATCAAAAGATTGCCCATCTAATATACTATTTTCAATTGCATCTAATTGTTTAAAAAAAGCCTCGTTGTACTCTTTACTACCACTAATTTTTAGAGGATCAATTTCAGCATAACGAATACTTTTAAACTCAGTAAAAAAAACATCTTTATTTCTTTCATAAAGCTCTTTTAGGTTTTCTTCAGTCGGTTTAAATTTAGAATGGTATTTTTCTAAATCAATGTATTGAACTGTTTTTTTTTGATTTTCTTTTCCATACTCTTTTTTAACCAAAAATTCTGGAATTAAAATTCCACCGGATAATGAACTTAGAAACTGCCTGCGCTTTTCTTGTTCAGCAATATTGTCCTCAAATAGTCTAGCTGAAACGCCGCTTTTAATCAAAAATTTCTCATACTCCGTTCTAGAGAATTTGTCATCTTTAAAAAACAATTCATCATTTTTAATAATATCTCTTAAAGAATTGTCATTTACAGTTATCCCAAGTTTTTCAATTTCTAAAGCCATAACTTTTTTTCCAATATATTCAGATAAAATTTTCTCAACTAAATCTGTTTTTGCTAAGTTCTTAATTTGATCCTCATTTAAATTTAACCTTCTTAGATATTCAACAAATTCTTGAGTACTAAGTTTTTCAGAGTCTATCGAAGCAATAACATTTTGATTTCCACCTCTAAATACATCTCCCATTCCCCAAAAAACAAACGGAAGAATAATTATGCCTACTAAGAGTTTAATAAAAAAAGACTTTGAAAATTTACCTATTGAAGTTAACATTATATTAATCTATTAAGTTTCTAAAATTATACACCTATAGATTAAAATTTATATTAAGGCAAATAATGAGATATTTTATTGGTAATTGGAAAATGTTTGGAGTTCCAAAATCCATTAATATCCTTAATAAAATTAATTATTTTCACTCAAAAGATAAAAATCGTGGAAAATATAGAGTAGTAATAACACCCCCTTACACATTGATTGAAACATACGCCAATTATTTTAAGAACAAAAGGATTTCAATCGGCTCCCAAAATTGTTACCAAAAAGACCAATTTTCATCTAATACAGCAGCAGTTAGTCCATTCATGATTAAAAGTGTTGGAGCAAAGTATACTTTAATAGGCCATTCAGATAATCGAAGCGAAGGTGACACTAATGATATGTTAAAAAATAAAGTTTTATTTGCTTTGAAAAATAATCTGAAAGTGGTTTTTTGTATTGGAGAAAATAAGATACAAAAAAAGAATAAAAAAACTTTTAGTGTACTAAAAAAACAGCTTACAAATGTATTAGATAAAAAACATAATAAGAACAATATCATTGTTGCTTACGAACCTATTTGGTCAATAGGGACTGGCAAAATACCAACAAAAAAAGAATTAGAGAAAACAACAATTTTCATCAAAAAAGTTTTAAAAAGTATTTTTAGAAAAAAAAGTCCTGCAGTTCTTTATGGCGGATCAGTAGACGGAAGTAATGTTAAAATGTTTAAAGAAATAAGGGAAATAGACGGTTTTTTAATCGGTGGAGCTTCAAAATCTTCAAAAAAATTTATTGATATAATAAAGAATTACTATAGATAAGCATCATGGAAGATTTACTCATTTTAGTTAACATCATACTAGCTGTTATTTTAATTATTGTAATACTTTTACAGAGATCGGAGGGTGGAGCTTTAGGTTTAGGTGTTTCACAAGATAATTTCACGTCCGCAAGATCTGTAGGAACTTTTTTGACTAAATTTACTTCAATAATTGCGGCATTATTTATTATTTGCAGCATTGCTATTGTAGCGATCTCAAGAGATGAACTGCGTGAAACGCAGTCAGTCTTAGAACAAGAGGAAGAAGAAAACCCAAACCTTCCACAAATTCCTCAATCTAAGTAATTAAGACTTTGTAATTGTCATCAATTGAAGTATAACATACTTCCATGGCGCGATACATATTCGTAACTGGCGGCGTGGTCTCATCTTTAGGAAAAGGATTGTCATCTGCATCATTAGCCTACTTACTACAATCTCGAGGTTATAAAGTTAGAATTAGAAAACTTGACCCTTACTTGAATGTAGATCCTGGAACTATGAGTCCATTTCAACATGGTGAGGTTTTTGTGACGGATGATGGGGCAGAAACTGATTTAGATCTAGGACATTATGAGAGATTTTCGGGAATTTTAGCGAAAAGATCAGATAATATTACCACAGGTAAGATCTATAATGACGTTTTAAAAAGAGAGAGACAAGGAAAATATTTAGGTAAAACTGTTCAAGTCATCCCTCACATAACAAATAGAATTAAAGAGTTTATAAGAAATGATGTGTCTAGAGAAGATTTTGTTATATGTGAAATTGGAGGTACTGTTGGAGATATTGAAAGTCTGCCTTTTTTAGAAGCAATAAGACAATTTTCAAATGAAATAGGAAAAAAGAATACGTTGTTTATACATCTTACTTTAGTTCCCTACATGAAAGCTTCTGATGAGATCAAAACAAAACCAACTCAGCATTCTGTTAAAGAATTAAGAAGTATAGGTATCCAGCCTGATATAATCATTTGTAGGTCTGAAAGATCTATACCTTTAGATCAAAGAAAGAAAATTTCTTTGTTTTGTAATGTTTCAATAGAAGATGTTATAGAAACAGTCGATGTAAAAACAATTTATGAAGCTCCAATTAGCTTTAATAAAGAGAAATTAGATGAAAGAGTTTTAAAGTTTTTTAAAATAAAATCTAGGAAAAAAGTGAATCTTTTACCTTGGAAAAAAATTACACATTTAGTTTTAAATACCAAAAATAAAGTTAATATAGCAATTATTGGCAAGTATGTTGAATTGAAAGATGCTTATAAATCTTTAGATGAAGCCCTAACGCATGGTGGAATAGCAAACAATTTGAAAGTAAATTTAGTCAGAGTTGAGTCAGATTATTTAAAACCAAGTGAAATTAAAAATAAACTTAGAAATGTATCTGGAATTTTGATACCAGGTGGTTTTGGTAAAAGGGGAACAGAAGGGAAAATTGCTGCTATCAATTACGCAAGGAAAAATAAAATTCCTTTTTTAGGGATCTGTTTTGGTATGCAAATGGCAATAATTGAATTTGCGAGAAATAGATTAAAAATTAAAAATGCAACATCAAGTGAATTTGGACCCTCCAAAGCTTCCGTTGTAGGACTTATGAGCGAATGGATGAAAAATGGTAAATTAATGAAAGGCACTGATAAAAATTTAGGTGGAACAATGCGCTTAGGTAGTTATGAAGCAAGACTTAAAAAAGACACAAAAATAAGCAAAATTTATAATTCATTGAAAATATATGAAAGACACCGTCACAGGTATGAGGTTAACATAAATTTTAAAGAGGATTTTGAAAATAGAGGAATGATTTTCTCAGGTTTATCTCCAGATAATAAATTGCCAGAAATTATAGAATTAGAAAATCACCCTTGGTTTATTGGTGTGCAGTTTCATCCTGAATTTAAATCTAGACCTTTAGCTCCACATCCTTTATTCTCATCATTTATAAAGGCAGCAAAAATCAATTCGCGAAAATGAATAATCATAAAGTAAAATGCTCTAATTTTGAAATTGCTAATAATAAGCCATTTACTTTAATAGCTGGACCTTGTCAGCTTGAAAGTGAAGAACATGCAATAAAAATTTCAACTGAACTCAATAAAATTACAAGCGAGATAGGTATTAATCTTATTTACAAGACTTCTTTTGACAAAGCCAATAGAACAAGCTTAAAAGGAAAAAGAGGTTTAGGTTTAGAAAAATCTCTTCCCATATTTGATAAAATTAGACAAAATATCGGAGTTCCAATTTTAACCGACGTTCATACCGCTGAACAATGCTCAATAGTAGCAAATCATGTTGATGTTCTTCAAATACCTGCATTCTTGTGTAGGCAAACTGATTTATTAATTGCTGCAGCTAAAACTGGTAAAATAATTAACGTTAAGAAAGGACAATTTTTAGCTCCGTGGGATATGGCTAATGTAGTTAAAAAAATTGAGGACTCTGGAAATAAAAACATTTTAATCACAGAAAGAGGCGCAAGTTTTGGCTATAATACTCTCGTTTCAGACTTGAGAGCATTACCTATTATGTCAAAATTCGGATTTCCAATCGTCTTTGACGCAACTCATTCAGTTCAACAACCAGGCGGTATGGGGGAAAAAAGCGGAGGACAAAGAGAGTTCGTTCCTTATTTGGCTCGTGCGGCTATAGCTGTTGGAGTTGGAGCAATTTTTATTGAAACTCATGAGGATCCAGATAATGCTCCATCAGATGGACCAAACATGGTTCCATTAAATGAATTAAAAACTTTGTTAAAAAAACTTGTCGAGATTGACAAATTAGTAAAATAATAATGGCAAAAATTAAAAGTATAAAAGGCAGGCAAGTCTTTGATAGTAGAGGAAATCCAACAGTAGAAGCAGAAGTTGTTTTAGAAAATAATATTTCCGCTAGTGCAATTTCTCCATCAGGTGCATCAACCGGTGCGTTTGAAGCACATGAACTGAGAGATCAAGATAAAAATAAATTTTTAGGAAAAAGTGTAAATATTGCAGTTGAAAACATAAACAACAAAATTTCAAATAAACTTAAAGGTTTGGAGTCAGATGATCAAAAAAAAATCGATAAAATATTAATAGATCTAGATGGAAGTGAAAATAAAAAGAATTTAGGAGCAAATGCTACTCTTGCGGTTTCATTAGCTAATTCAAAATGTTCAGCTTTATCAAATAAAAAATCATTATTTAAATATCTAGGGAATACTTTTTCTTTACCTATACCATTAATGAACATTATTAATGGTGGAGCACATGCTGACAATGACTTAAATATTCAAGAATTTATGATTAGGCCTGACTCAGCCAAAAATTTTATGGAAGCTATAGAAAAGTGTTATGTTGTTATTCAAAATTTGAAGAAATTATTAAAATCCAAAGAAATGCTGACTAATGTAGGAGATGAAGGTGGATTCGCCCCATCGATAAATACCAACGAGCAAGCTCTTGAGTTAATTGTGAACGCAATTGAAAAGTCAAATTTAAAACCAGGAAAGGATATAGTTATTTGTCTGGATGTAGCAGCTAATGAATTAGTAAATGAAAAAGGAGAATATTCAATTCAATCTAAAAACTACACATCAGTTGATGACAATATCAGCTATTATAAAAAACTAGTATCTAGTTATCCTATCAAATCAATCGAGGATCCTTTTGCTGAAGAGGATTGGGGCGCTTGGAAAAAAATAACTAGTGAAATTGGAAAAACAATACAAATTGTTGGTGATGATTTATTTGTAACAAATGCAAAGCGATTGAGAAAAGGTATTAAAGAAAAATCAGCCAACTGCATTTTAATTAAACCAAATCAAATAGGCACTCTGACAGAGACTTTGGAAGTTATATCGATAGCAAAATCAGTTGGCTTTAAAACCATCATTTCACACAGATCTGGTGATACTGAAGACACCTTTATTGCTGATTTGGCTTCAGCGACAATGTCTTCCCAAATAAAAACTGGTTCTTTGGCAAGATCAGAAAGAGTAGCTAAATACAATAGGTTATTGCGAATTGAAGAAGAGCTTGGAAATCAAGCTAAAATGGCTAGAATCTAACTCATGCGACTTATTGAAAGTTTAAAAAAAAAAAAATTTATATTATTTAATATTTTTTTCACACTTTATATCGCCATAAATTTAATTGGAGGTGAAAGAGGTTTGATTTCTTATTTTGATAAGAAAAAAATTTTAATGGAACTCGAGAGCAAAGAAGAGATGTTAGTCAGTAAATTAGAGGATCTAAATCATAAGATATTATTAATTAAAAACAATGATTTAGATTTCATAGATATGCTATATAGAGAAAAATTTAAATATGGCACAAAAGAGGAAATAATTATTAAATTGAAATGAGTCAAAAACCAAGACATCCAGAGAAGGTAAATAAACCACATAATCCAATCAAAAGGAAACCGGATTGGATTAGATCTAAGATAGTAGATTCTCAAATTTTTTTTCAAACAAAACAAGTTGTTAACAAAAATAATTTAGTCACTGTTTGCCAAGAAGCGAACTGCCCAAACATCACAGAGTGCTGGAGCAAAAAACATGCTACTTTTATGATTATGGGAGATACATGTACAAGAGCTTGTGCATTTTGCGATGTAAAAACTGGAAAGCCTATAGATTTAGATATTTTTGAACCAATTAAGATTGCCAATGCAGTTCAAAATTTAAATTTAAAACACGTTGTTATTACTTCTGTAGATAGAGATGATTTAGAGGATGGCGGTTCAGAGCACTTTTACAAAGTTGTAAAAGCGACAAGAGAAAAAAATCCGAATACATCTATTGAGGTTTTAACGCCTGATTTTTTAAGAAAAGGTGATGCATATAAAAAAGTTTTAAAAGCTGATCTCGATGTTTTTAATCATAATATAGAAACAGTACCAAGACTTTATACAACTGTAAGACCGGGCGCTCGTTATTTCGCTTCATTAGAACTTTTGAAGAATGTAAAAAAATTTAACAAAAAAGTTTTTACAAAATCAGGAATAATGGTCGGCTTAGGTGAGTCTAAAGAAGAGGTAATTCAAGTTATGGATGATCTTAGATCCGCCGAAGTTGATTTTATTACCATTGGTCAATATTTACAGCCATCACCAAAGCATCATCCCCTAAATCGTTATTACCATCCTAATGAGTTTAAGGAGTTCGAGCAAGTTGCAAAGACAAAAGGGTTCTTACTTGTTTCTTCATCACCTCTAACAAGGTCTTCTTATCATGCTGATGAAGACTTTAGAAAATTACAGGACGCAAGAAATAAACAGCTTGAATGTCATCTGCCTCAATAAAAAAAATTATTTCTTGTAAAAAAGAACAATTAATAGAGATGGTTCTTGATATTGAAAAATACCCAGAATTTGTTCCATGGTGCATTGAAGGTAAAATCTATGACAAAAATGAAAGCTCAGATCTAATTACTTTCAATGGAGATCTAAAAGTGGGCAAAAGTATTTTAAATGAAACATTCTCAAGTCATGTTTCATATCATAAAGAAAAAGATCAAATCATTGTAACAAACCTAGACGGTCCATTGAAACACCTTAAAAATGAGTGGAAATTTAAAGAAGTTAATAATGCTACACAGCTTGAATTTTTTATAGATTTTGAATTGAAAAATCCAATTTTGAATGGGATAATGAAAAAATCTTTTGAGCTTGGTTTAAATAAAATCGCTAAAGCTTTTGAAGAAAGAGCGATAAAAATATATAAATAATGTTTACAATATCTTCTTTATTAATTTTATTTATTTTATCTTTTAAATTTTTGTCTTCATATATTAAAACAATTAGAACAGGCGATCCAAATGAAACAAATTTAACTTATTGGATGTTTTCTTATGATTTTAAATCTAAAAACAAAGAGTGGATCCCTGAGGATAAACAATTATTACAAAGAAAAAGGAATAGAAATTTTTTAGTCTTTATTCTTTATATTATAGCTTTTAGTATCTTCTTGTTATTAAATAGTTTTACAGCTCATCTTTTAGATGTAATTGTTAATCCAGAGTTTAGCTATCCCGTTTAATCAATTGCACTAATAAATCCAGAGTTTTTTTTACGGTTTGCTTTTGTATAAAAATTCTTCCTTTATTTTTAAAGTTATATTTATTAACAACAACCTTTTTTCCAACCCTAATCCCTATGTAAACCAATCCAACTGGTTTTTGTTTTGATCCTCCTTTGGGGCCAGCTATTCCAGTTATTGAAACACAGGCTTTTGAATTGCTAATTTTACTTAAATTATTGACCATAGCCAAACAACATTGAACACTTACAGCTCCATATTTTTTTATTATTTTTTGAGGTACTTTTAATATAGCTGTTTTAGCTTGGTTTGAGTAAGTGACCAATCCCATTGTGAATATTTTTGATGATCCGCTTACAGAGGTAATAGCGCTAGACAGCATTCCTCCTGTACAAGACTCCGCAATTGAAAGCTTCATTTTTTTTCTTTTAATTAATGAAATTATTTTTTTATTTGAATTCATTAGAAAAATTTTGATTTAATTACCATAAAGATTATAAATGTAAGGACAACATATAGACCTGCAACTACATCATCTATTATTACTCCAAAACTATTTTTAAATTTTTTATCAAAGAAATTTATCGGAAATGGTTTTTTGATGTCAAAAAATCTAAATAAAATAAAAAAATAAAAATAAAATAAAATTGACTCCTGCGGAGCTTTCGTAGTTCCGTGTGCAACTTCGTAAAGATAAATTGGAATGGATTGGCCAATAAACTCATCAACAACAATTTCTTTGGGGTCTTTGTTTTCATTAAATTTTATATATTCGGACACTGCATAAAATGAATATATAAAAACTAAAAACAAAATTAGTAATATAATACTGCTGGATAGATTAACTATATGAAATAGGCTATATAAAAAAATTGTTGTAACTAAAGAAGTTATAGTTCCTGGAGCAAATCTAAAAAATCCAATGCCAAAACATGTAACAAATAAATAATTTATGGTTTTAATCATATTTAATGACTGAGCATATAACTTCACAAGCTATTGCTTTTTCTTTTCCTACAACACCTAATTTTTCAGTAGTTTTCCCTTTTATATTAATTTGATCTACAGAAATTTCACAAATTTTAGCTATATTTTTTGTCATCTTATTTTTTAAGTTTTTTATTTTAGGTGTTTCTGTAATAATATTGATATCGATATTATTTATTAAATATCCTTTTAATTTAATTTGATTTATAATCTGACGAAGCAAAATTGTAGATCTTATATTTTTAAATCTCTTTTTTTTATCTGAAAACTTTAGACCTATGTCTCCCATTGCGCAAGCACCTAAAATTGCATCTGTAACAGCGTGCAAAACTGGATCGCCATCAGAATGACCTAGCGTACCTATTTTAGACTTAATTTTTAAACCAGCTAAAAAAAGTTTTCTGTTAGTGACTAGTCTATGAACATCAAATCCTATACCAACACTCATTTTAGATTTATAAATATTCTTTAGATTTTCAAAATCCAATTTATCTGTTATCTTAAAATTATTTTTTTCACCTTCTATAAACTTAACTTTATTTAAATCCATATAGAGAGAGATGTCATCGTCATTATACTTGCTAGAGCTAGTTTTATGTAAATGATATATTTCTTTCAAATTGAAAGCTTGAGGAGTTTGAGTTAAAAATAAGTCATCTCTTTTTTTACTTACAATATATTCCTCTTTACTTGAATCTATTATTTGTTTAATTGCATCTTGAACCTTAATTTTAGGAACTACAGCTTTAGCCTTTCCCATTTTGGTTAGTATTGATCTTAGTAATTTTGTTGAAAAATTTGGTCTTGCAACGTCATGAATTAAAACTTTATTGAATCCTTTCAAATTAATTAAATATTTTAAAGCATTGAAAGTAGATTGTCGCCTGCTTTTACCTCCAACTACAAATTTTACATTTTTTAGTTTGAGTTTTCTTAATCTTTTTAGGTCTTTTCTGTTGTAAACAAGAACAATTTTTTTGATTTGTTTAAATTTACGCGCTTTTATCAGGTTAATTTCAATCAATGATTTACCACCTATTTCTTGATATGGTTTGCCAACATTAGACCTAAATCTACTGCTATTTCCTGCTGCAAGAATAATTAAACAAAAACTCATGGTATTAACTTATATTATATTTATATAGATATTTAATGCTTAATTAAGATGTTTAAAATTATTAAAAATTTTAACTGGATTATTTTATCCTCATTTTTATGTATTTTTATGGGGATTGTAACTTTTTTGACTTTTATTAATGAAGGTTTTGTACCTTTAACAGACAAAAATCTGCAAACTTTATTAATAATAGATATTTTTTTACTATTAATTTTTTTTACCCTTATTTTTAGAAATTTCTATAGGTTTTATTATACCGGAAAAAAAAATAAAAAAGGAGCTCAAACTAATTTAAAATATATATCGGTATTTTCTTTGTTCACAGTTATCCCATCCTTAATTGTAGCAATCTTCTCTTTATTTATTTTTAATTTCGGCGTACAAAATTATTTTGATAAACAAATTACAAAAGCTGTAAATAATTCTTTTGATGTTGCAAAAAATTATTTAGAGGAAAGTAAAGAAAATGTTTTATCAGATGTAATCTTGATGAGTGTCGGACTTAATAGAGCTTCAAGTTTTTACTATTCTAATCCTAATAGATTTAAAAATATCATGAGATCTGAAAAATTGTTAAGGAGAGTCGATGATGTTTATTTAATCGATAGTTTAGGAAATATTTTATTATCAGATGTAAGAGATATTACTGAAGAGTTTGTTGTACCGTCGGATGAGGATTACGATCAAGTATTACAAGGTAAACCTGTTTTTGTATCAGATAGTTTAGAAAATAAAACTACAGTTATGACTAAATTAAACTCTCTGGTAGATACTTATTTATATATTTCAAGAAATATAGATCCAGAAACATTGAGATATTTAAATGAAACAGAACAGGCAGTGAGTTTTTATTACTCTGTTGAAAATAGTCAAACAGGTATTAAAGTAACATTTGCCATAATCTATATTATTGTAGTTACTTTATTATTATTTTTATCTACATCAATCGCTATAACTTTTGCTTCAAGACTTACAAAACCGATAATAAATCTAATTGGTGCATCAGACTCTATAAGCAAAGGAGCTTTAGATGTCAAAGTTCCAGAGCTTGAAACAGATGAAGAATTTAAAGACTTAAATAGAAATTTTAATTCCATGATCCAAAGACTCAAAGAGCAACAAGATAAATTACTTTTAAATGAAAGATATGAAGCTTGGGAGTCAGTGGCTAGAAAATTAGCGCATGAAATAAAAAATCCTCTTACACCTATTCAACTTTCTATTGACAGTTTACGAGAAAAATACAAAAACCAACTTAGTAATCAAAGCCAAGAATTTGAAAAATATCTTCAAACTATTAATAGACAAATTAAAGACATAGAAAAATTGGTAAATGAATTCTCTAATTTTGCAAGGATGCCAAGACCAATTCTTAAAAAAATAAATATTGTAGATTTAGTTAGAAGATCGTTAGACTTTATTAAAATGACATCAAAAAATTTAATTAAATTAAAAAGTAAAAATCCAAATCTTTTTATTAATGGAGATGAAGACCAATTAAACAGAGTTTTCATTAATTTAATAAAGAATTCCGAAGAAGCTTTTGTTGATATGTATAAAAAAAACCCTAATTTTAAAGGGAATATAGACATAGAAATAATAGATAATAATGACTATATAGTTTGTAGGTTGACAGACAATGGTCCAGGTATTACAGACGCAAAAAAAGCGATGACGCCTTATTTTACAACAAAGCAAACAGGTACTGGTCTGGGACTTCCAATTGTAACAAAAATTATAAATGAACATTCAGGTGTCTTCACAATTCAAAAACAAAAAAAAGGAAATGGCACTCTTATCTCAATATCATTGCCAAAATTAAATGCTTAAAGAAATTTTAGTTATAGACGACAATCCCGATATTCGCTCACTAGTAAGTAGTATTTTGAAAGATCAAAATTTCGAAGTTAGGACAGCAGCGAATTACGATCAGGCAGTATTCGAAATAAACAAAAAACTTCCTGATTTAGCAATTATTGACATTAAACTTGATAAAGCTGATAAAGATGGGATAGATCTTTTAAAATTAGTTTCTAAACAAAACAAACTTATTCCAGTAATTATGATTTCAGGTCATGCAACTGTAGCAATAGCAGTTGAAGCAACAAGATTAGGAGCATATGAATTTATTGAAAAACCCTTTTCAAAAGAGAAAATACTGAACTATGTGAAAAGAGCACTAGAGTCCTCTGAGCTCAAAAAAGAAAAAGATATTATAGAAAACAAACTTTTTCATTCTTTTGATCTCGTAGGCAAAAGTCCTTCAATAATGAAAGTAAAAAAAATAATTGAAAAGTTATCAACTTCAGAAAGTAGAGTTCTCATCTCAGGGCCTACCGGAACCGGAAAAGAACTCGTTGCAAGAAAAATTCACAAGAATTCCCTCAGGTCAAAAGAACCGTTTGTAATAATCAACGCAGCACTTTTAAAAGAGAGCACATATGAGAAAGAATTGTTTGGTGAAGAATTTGAGGATGGTAATGTTTCCTTTGGAGCTTTAGAAAGAGCTAATAAAGGAACTCTATTGATTGATGAAGTATCAGAAATACCATATGAAACCCAGGCCAATGTGTTGAGAGTTTTAATTGATCAAAAATTTAAACGTTTAAATGGATCCAAGGATATTTATGTTAACATAAGATTAATATCTTCTACATCTAAAAGTTTGGAAAATTTAGTTAAAAATGGAAAGTTTAGAGAAGATCTTTATCACAGGTTAAATGTAATGCCCATTGAACTCACTTCTTTAAACTCAAGGACTGAGGATATTTCACTATTGATAAAATATTTTATGGAAAAACTTTCAGAAATAAATGGTGTTATAAAACCAAATATCGATATTAATAATGATAATTTATATACCTATAATTGGCCAGGAAATGTTAGAGAGCTAAGAAATCTTGTTGAAAGGATAACAATATTATCTTCTAATGAATCTAAATCAAATATAAATAAGCTAATCGAAGACATTCTTAACCCCTCAACTTCATCTTTATCGAATAAAGATATTTTGGAAAAATCCTTTACTTCTCCATTAAAAGAGGCACGAAAGCATTTTGAAAAAGAATATCTTCAGATTCAATTAAAAAAAAATCACGGAAATATTTCAAAAACTGCAGATTTTATTGGCATGGAAAGATCAGCACTTCATAGAAAATTAAAAGAGCTTGGAATTAAAGGCATAAATTAAAATGAACATAATTATCTGCGGAGCTGGCAAAGTCGGCTTTTCAATTAGTAAACAATTATCTGCTCAAGGTCACTCTGTGACAGTGATTGATCAGTCTTCTGATGATATTAAAAAGATTAACGATACTCAAGATGTTAAGGGCATAGTAGGTCGAGCCACTTTACCTACAGTTTTGGAAAATGCTGGCGCTGAAAAGGCAGATATGATTATTGCAGTCACAAGAAATGATGAAACAAATATGATTGTATGCCAATTGGCAAGCTCACTATTTAATGTTTCAAAAAAAATTGCCAGAATAAGAACAAAAGATTTTTTAGAAGGAAAATGGGGTAAGCTATATAATAAATCAAATATACCTATTGATGTCATAATTTCTCCAGAGTTAGAAGTTGCTAAATCTCTATACAGAAGGTTAGAGGCCCCTGGAGCACTAGACAATGTTCCATTCGGCAACAATAAGGTCAAAATGTTGGAAATAGCAATTGAAAAAAATTGTCCAATTAAAAATATACCTTTGAAAAAATTAACAGAGAAATTTCCTGATTTTAAAGCAAATATAATCGGAGCTCTTAGAAAAGATAAATTAATTTACTTAAAGAAAAATGATCAAATTTTAGAAGATGATAATATTTATGTAGTAGTAAATAGCGATCAATTAAATCAAATACTAAAGGCTTTTGGGCATGAGGAAAAAGTTTCTAAAAATATTTTGATTATTGGTGGAGGTAATATTGGGTTAAACTTAGCAAAAATGCTTGAAGAAAATGGTCAAGATTTAAGAGTTAAAATAATTGAGAAAGATAAAAAAAGAGCCGAGGAGATTGCCAATGAGCTTTCTTCTTCAATAGTTATTAATGGTGACGCGCTAGACGAAGAAATTCTTAAAGAAGCGAATCTTGAAGGGTCGGAAACAGTGCTTGCTTTGACCAACGATGATGAAAACAATATGATGGCTTGCGTTTTAGCAGAAAAAACTGGACTTAAAAAAAGGACAATCGCTATAGTTAATAAATCAAATTACAATTTACTCCAAGATTCATTAAATATAGATGATCTCGTTGATCCTAGAATGACAACTGTTTCAAGAATTATGGAACATGTCCATAAGGGAACTATTGGAACTGTTTATTCTCTATTAGATGGTGAATATGAATTTATTGAAGCAAAAATTTTAGAAAAATCTGATCTTTTAAATAAATCTATTCGAGATTCAAATTTACCTGAAGATATAAGAATAGGAGCAATTGTGAGAAAAAAACAAGTCATTATTCCAAGATCAAACTTTATATTTGAAAAAGATGATCTAGTTGTATTTTTAGCTAAAAGAGAACAGCTTAAAGCTGTTGAAGATATTTTTAGTGTCGGTTCCATATAGCTTAAATGAATTTTAAAAGTATAAGTTTTTATATAGGACTTTTCTGTTTCCCCATAAGTATATTATCATTTATTAATATTTTATACTCGTCATATTTTGATTTTTTTCTGAGCATCGATTCTTATTTTATAACATTAATTTTATCTTTGTTCTTTGGGGCATCTTTACTTCTATTTGGAAAAAAATCAGATAAAAAATTGAATTTTATTGAACAATTAATTTTAATAATTTTAGTTTATATAATAATTGGACTTTTAATTTCTATTCCTTTTTATTTAAGTAATTTACAAGTTACATTTATAAGTTCTTTTTTTGAGGCAATTTCAGGCTTAACTGGTACAGGATTTTCTACATTTAATAATATCAAATATTTAGATCCTACACTTATTTTATGGAGATCTTCATCTCAATGGGCTGGAGGATTATTTTTTTTATTTTTCTTAATGATATTGTTTTCAAACAAATCTTTTAATTACAAAATGACTAATCTTACGTATTCAGGAGAAACTAATTATAAATCTGAAGAAAATATTAAAAATAACTTACTTAAAATATTTATATTTTACTCGATACTAAGTTTAATTTATTTTACACTTCTTAATATAACAGGCGTAAGATTATTTAATTCACTAAATTTATCGATGACTTTAGTTTCTAGCGGGGGTTTTTTGCCATCAGATAATTTAAATGACATTATCGTTACAAATTTTCAAAAAATTATTCTGATTCTTTCTTTAATTTTTTCTATATTAAATTTCTATTTTTTATTCAATATTTTCAATAAAAGGATTATGATTAAATCTCATAAAGAAGATTTTTATTTACTTGCTTTTGCAACACTTTTTATTTTACTAATCTATTTTAACAATGTTGAGGGATTAGATATAATTATAAGTGTTCTAAGCAGCTTAGCTAACTCTGGAATAACATTACTTGAAACAGATAATAATTTAAGCCTATATTTTTTATTACTTACTATTGTCGGAGGTTCTTTAATCTCGAATACTTCTGGTATAAAATTCACCAGATTCTATATACTACTCAAAATTACTACTGCAGAAATTATTAAATTGATTAGTCCTAATAGTGTAATAAATAAAACAATTTTTAATTCAGATAACAAGATTAATGAGGAAAAGGTAAAAATTTCTTTTTTAATCTTTATATCATTTTTCTTTAGCTTGTTTATTCTATCTAGTTTATTAATTGTTGATAATATAGGTTTTGAAGGATCATTTAAGTTATCTATTCTTACTTTGACAAATACGGTAAATTCAGAGATGTATAGTTTTCAAGATGTAAATTTTGCCAATTTGTTAACATCATCAAAAATAAGTTTAATCATTTTTATGATAATTGGAAAAATTGAGCTAGTATCTATTTTTTTAATTTTAAAGAAAATATTGTTTAAGGATTAAATGTCAAAAATAGTAATTATTGGGGCAGGTGCAATGGGAACAGCTTTTGCCTTACCATGCCTTGATAATAATCATGATATTAATATTATTGGAACTCATCTAGAAAATGATTTTATTGAAAAACTTAAAAAGAATAAAAATATACATCCAGGTTTAAATACAGAGATTCCAAATCAAATAAAGATTTTCAAATTTGAAAAATTTGATGAACTTTTGAATTCTAATATAGATTTAATAGTATTAGGAATTAGTTCAAAAGGAATTGAGTGGGTTGCAGATCAATTAAGCAGGCTTTTTAAGGGAAAAAATTTACCAAATTTATTAATGTTAACTAAAGGTTTAAGTATTCATAAAAATAATTATGAATTACTGGTTGATAAACTCGAAAGATTGTTAGTCGATAAGGGAATTACGAAAACTAATATCTCAGCAGTAGGCGGACCTTGTTTAGCAGCTGGCTTAGCTAATAGAGTTCACAGTAGCGTTGTTATAGCAAATAAGGATATTAATACCGCAAAAAAAATAGCTGATATGCTAAATACTAATTATTATCACACTTCATTCTCAGATGACTTAAATGGTGTAGAGGTATCAGCTGCGATAAAAAATATTTTTTCTATGGCTGTAGGCGCGGCTAAAGGTTTATGTAGCAAAAATATTTCTGATGAAGTTAGAGAAAAGAATTATTTAAATACAGCTTCAGCACTTATTAAACAATCAATTTTTGAAATGGAGATTTTTGTGGAACATCTTAAAGGAAAAAAAGAGACTGTAAAAGGACTAGCAGGGTTAGGTGATTTGTACGTAAGCTCAGGTGGAGGAAGAAATGCAAAAATGGGAGCATATATCGGAGAGGGACTAACATTTTCTGAAGCAAAAAAAACAAAAATGGAAAAAGTTACTGTTGAGGGTGCTGACTTAGCTAAAGAGATCGCAAAGAAAGTAAATGAAGATTTTAATGAGAAACAATTACCTTTAATGCTGGGTATGATTAATGCTATTGTTGAAGACAAAAAACTTGAATTAAATTGGGAGGCTTTTAGATGAAAAAATTTATCATTTCAATTGATGCAGGAACAACATCTAATAGATCAATTTTATTTGATTTAAAAGGAAAACCAATTTTTTCTTCACAAAAAGAATTTACACAATATTTTCCAAAAAGTGGATGGGTTGAGCATAATCCAGATGAAATTTGGAAAACAACAATAAAAACTTTAAAAGATGTAATACAAAAAGCTAAACGCTTAAAAGGTAAAATTTTAAGCATTGGCATTACTAATCAAAGAGAAACTACTGTTCTATGGGATAAAAAAACTGGAAAACCTGTTTATAAAGCTATTGTTTGGCAAGACAGAAGAACCGAAGAATTTTGTAAAAAGCTGAGAAACCAAAACAAGGATACGATGGTTTTTAATAAAACCGGCCTTTTGATTGACTCATATTTTTCTGGAACAAAAATTAAATGGATTTTAGACAATATCCCTAAAGCAAGGCAGTTAATGAACAAGAAACAGTTGTTATTTGGAACAATTGACAGCTTTTTAATTTGGAGACTTACAAAGGGAAAAGTTCATGCAACAGATGCAACAAATGCAAGTAGAACAATGATATATAATATTTCCTCAAATAAATGGGATGATACAATATTAAATCTCCTTAAAATTAAAAAACATATTTTACCAGAAGTGAAAGATTGTGCTGATGATTATGGTCAAACCCATCCTTCTGTAACTGGTAAACCAATTCCAATCAATGGAGTAGTAGGTGATCAACAATCTGCAACAATTGGCCAATGTTGTTTTGAACCTGGATCATTAAAAAGCACTTACGGTACTGGAGCTTTTGTATTATTAAACACCGGTTCTAAAAAAATTTACTCAAAAAATAGACTATTAACAACTATTGCTTACAGAATTAATGGAAAGACAACATACGCTATGGAGGGATCTATCTTTATAGCTGGTGCTGGTGTGCAATGGTTAAGAGATCGGATGAAATTTTTTAAGAAAGCACCTGAAACAGAAAAAATAGTTAAATCACTTCAAAACAACAATGATATTTATTTAGTTCCAGCATTCACTGGATTAGGTGCTCCGTATTGGAACGCTAACGCTAGAGGAGTTTTATGCGGCATTACTAGAGATACAAGTCCTAAAGAAATAGTCAGAGCTACGATCGAGGCAGTTGCTTATCAAACTCACGATCTTTTTGAAGCTATGAAACATGACGGTTTGAGACCTAAAATTGTAAAAGTTGATGGTGGGATGGTAATGAATAATTGGTTTTCACAATTTTTATCTGACATAGTGAATGTAAAAGTATTAAGACCAAAAGTACAAGAAACTACTGCCTTAGGTGCAGCTTTTATGGCCGGTCTTAATATTGGAGTTTACAAATCATTAAAAGATATTTCTAAAAATTGGCAATTGGATAAAAAGTTTTCCTCAAAAATGAAAAATTCATCGAGAAAAATCCTAATTAACGGTTGGGAAAAAGCTGTGAAGAGAGCCTTAATAAATTAACACAATTGGGAGTTGTAATTTTAAAAAGTTTCTGCACTGTACTTTTCACATTAATTTTGGTTGAATACATTAACTTATAACAACAACAACGAGGGAAATAATCTATGTTTAAAACATTGAAGAGTATTTTAGCTGTTGCTGTTTCAATTTCTCTATTAACTATTTCAAATGCTGTAGCTGACGGACACGGAGCTGCAATTAAGAAATGGTCAAATGGTGAGTTTAGTCTTTCAACAATTTCTGCAAAAGAAAGAGAGAAAGAACTTAATTGGTTCCATGATGCTGCTAAGCCATTCAAAGGAATGGAAATAAATGTATTATCAGAAACAATTCCAACTCACGAATATGAGTCAAAAGTTTTAACAAAAGCTTTTGAGGAAATAACTGGAATTAAAGTTAACCACCAGTTACTTGGAGAAGGAGAAGTAGTACAAGCTGTACAAACTCAAATGCAAACTGGAAGAAACTTGTATGATGCATACATCAATGATTCTGATTTGATCGGTACGCACTCAAGACTTCAGTTAGCAGTAAACTTAACAAAGTGGATGAAAGGTGAAGGTAAAGATGTAACTTTACCAACATTAGATATCGATGATTTCATCGGTAAATCATTTACTACAGGTCCAGATGGTGATTTATATCAATTACCTGACCAACAATTTGCTAACCTTTACTGGTTTAGAAAAGATTGGTTTGACAGACCTGAAATCAAAAAAGGTTTCAAAGCTAAATACGGATACGATCTAGGTGTACCAGTTAATTGGTCTGCTTACGAAGACATTGCTGATTACTTTACAAATGATGTAAAGAATATCGACGGTGTTAGAGTATATGGTCACATGGACTACGGTAAGAGAGCTCCAGACTTAGGATGGAGAATGACTGACGCGTGGTTATCAATGGCTGGTGCAGGTTCAGTTGGTAAACCTAACGGAGTACCAGTAGATGAGTGGGGAATAAGAATGGAAAAAGGATCTTGTAACCCAGTTGGTGCTGACGTAGCAAGAGGTGGGGCTGCAAATGGTCCTGCTGCCGTATATGCAATCAGAAAATGGGACGAGTGGTTAAGAGCTTATGCACCTCCAGGTGCTGCGGCGATGGACTTCTATCAGTCTCTGCCGGCTTTATCATCAGGAAACGTTGCTCAGCAAATTTTCTGGTATACAGCGTTCACGGCATCAATGGTTGCTCCAAAGAGTTCTGGAAACAAAACAGTTGATGATAGCGGTAATCCTTTATGGAGAATGGGACCATCACCAAAAGGTCCTTACTGGGATGAAGGTATGAAGCTTGGTTATCAAGATGCTGGATCATGGACTTTATTTAAGTCTACTCCAGTTGACAGAAGAAAAGCTGCATGGTTATACGCTCAGTTTGTAGTATCAAAAACTGTTGATCTAAAGAAAAGTGACGTTGGTTTAACTATCATTAGAGATAGTACAATTAATCACAAACACTTTACTAAGAGAGCTCCAAAACTTGGTGGACTTGTAGAATTCTACAGATCTAAAAACAGAGTATTGTGGTCACCAACAGGTATCAATGTTCCGGACTATCCGAAACTTGCGCAAATCTGGTGGCAACAAATTGGAGATGTAAACTCAGGTGCGTTTACTCCACAACAAGCTATGGATCGTCTTGCAGAAGAGATGAACTTAGTTATGTCTCGTATGGAAGCTGCTGATAAAGCAAACAATACATATGGTGGATGTGGTCCAAGATTAGCTAAGCCTAAGGGCGCTGCTTATTGGTTAAAACAACCAGGATCACCAAAAGCTAAACGTGATGAGAAACCTAAAGGAAAAACTGTTCCATTCGAAAAAGCTTGGAAATAGTTAAAGGTTAAATCTAAATTTAAAGGGGGCTTTACAGCCCCCTTTTTTTAAAACGAAATTCAAAAATTATGAGCTTAGAATTAAAAAACGTAGAAAAAAAAATAGGATTAGATACTCATATTTATTCAACAAATTTAAAATTAGAAAAAAATACAATTAATATTCTTTTAGGATCTACTTTAGCCGGAAAGACGACTTTAATGCAAATTATGGCTGGTCTTGATAAACCAACATCAGGTGAAATTTGGTTTGATAATGAAAATGTTACTGGAATGAAAGTTCAAAAAAGAAATGTATCAATGGTATACCAGCAATTTATTAATTACCCCAATTTCACAGTTTATGACAACATTGCATCTCCATTAAAAATTACTGGAGTAAGTTCAAATGAAACAAAACAAAGAGTTGGGAAAGTTGCAGAATTACTAAAACTCTCTGGAATGTTGGATAAAAAACCAAATGAGCTTTCCGGAGGACAACAACAAAGAACTGCTTTAGCAAGAGCACTTGTAAAAGACTCAGACTTAATTCTTTTAGATGAACCACTTGCTAACCTAGATTTTAAATTAAGAGAAGAATTGAGAGAAGAATTACCAAAATTATTTGAAAATAGAGACTGTATTGTAGTTTACGCAACCACAGAGCCCTCAGAAGCTTTACTCTTAGGTGGTAATACTGCAACGTTACAGGAAGGTAAGATTATTCAATATGGAAAAACTTTAGATACTTATAATAAACCTAACTCTCTCGTTTCAGCTCAGGTCTTTAGTGATCCACCAATGAATATAGCTAAAATAAAAAAATCAGGAGACCAGTGTTCATTTTTACAGAATGACATTCAATGGAAGACTAAATTAAACATCAAAGATGGTGAATATAAAGTAGGTATTAGACCCCACAATATTACCACGTATAAAGAGGGCAACAATACACTTGAGATAAAAGGTAAAGTTTTAATTTCTGAAATTAGTGGTTCTGAGAGCTTAATCCACTTTACAAACGGAAATTTGAATTGGGTTTCTTTATCTAACGGAGTTTTTCAAAAAAACGTTGGCGATGAGATGAATTTATACATGAATACAGAAGAGTTTGTTTATTTTGATCAAAATGAAAGTTTAGTATCTAATGGCTAAAGTTACATTAAAAGGTTTAAGCCATAGTTATTTAAAAACTCAGTCTTCAGATGCTGACTGGGCAATCAGAGGAGTAGA
>CACNAY010000013.1 GCA_902618555.1 uncultured Pelagibacteraceae bacterium | reverse complement strand
TGACCAAATCTTGTATTTGGATAATCCTCTCTAAGTTCAGCTATTTGATCTGCTGAAATCAAATCTGCGTGACCCAATATTATTAAATCAGGTTTATAATTATAACAAGTTTTTTTAAGCTTATCGTTAAGTTTCTTTGCTCCCTTAAAATCTGTAATAGATTTATAATACTTTTGAATATCTCTGTCGCTAAAACCCAAAACACTGTGACCTTGTCTTATAAATCCGTTGTTTATCCTTCTCCCTGTATTAAAAAAAAGCCTCCCATCAAGTCTTTCATTAAAATTAGTTATGTGAAGAATTCTTAAATTGCTTCTATCTTTTTTTGTATTAAAAAGATTTAAAGTTTTAAATTTTTCAGCTCGATATAAATCTATTTTATCTGTAACAAATTTATGTGTGAGATAAAAATTTTCTATAGAAAGTTTTTGAAGTTTTGATCTTAGCCTGGTATTTTGAATTAATTTTATTATATTATCTTCTAAACTTTTAGTATTAAGGTTATTTAATATTTTAGCATTAGTTACCGTTTCAGGCAAACCACCCTTATTTGTTATAATTACTGCACATCCATTTGCAGATGCCTCTAAACTTGTTCTTCCAAAAGGTTCCTCCCACCTAGAGCAAGCTACAGCTATACTTGTTTTCTCAAAAATTTTTAGTACTTTTTCATGATTTAAAAAACCCAAGATATCAGCATTCTTATGATTTAACGGAATTTTTTCTCTTTTTTCATCTCCGATTACTTTTGCTCTCCATTTAGGATATTTTTTTAAGACTTTTAAAATTACTTTTGCAAATACGTCATAACCTTTAGCTCTATTCAATTTACCAACAAAAGTTATCCAATTTTTTTTATTTTTAATAACGCTTAAACTATTTTTTTTTGCAGACTGAAAAAAAACGACTAACTTATTGCTATTCACAAATTTATTTTCTAAGCCCTCTAGAAATCTTTTTTTTGACCAATTGCTATTAAATATTATTTTATAACAAGTTTTTAATAACAATTTCCTATCTTTTACAGTTTTTGACCCGTTCATAGATAAAGGATCATTGTGAAAATATAATGAAAAAACTTTATTTTTAATTTTATTAGATAGTATATTAATGTAACTAGGTCTATTGTGAATTTCTATAATAGAAAAATTATACGAATTTTGTAATTTAATAAATTCATTTACGTATAATTTTGTTTGACTTTCGAAAGGATTTTTTTTTCTTTTGATATTTATATATTTAAGATTAAATTTTTTTTTAAAATTTGTAGCGCCAAAAACAACAATATCCTTTTTATATTTGCTGTTTTTTGTTGTCTCATTAACGAATAGTGATACAGCACCAGGATATTGAGGTGAAAAATTTTCTTTATACGGTAACAAAATAGCAATCTTCACTGTTTTATATTTTCCTTAATTTTATTTCTTAATGTTCTATTTTTCTTTATATAATATTCTCTAGAAATTGCCTCTTTTTTTGAATTGAGTTTTTCCTTGTAAATTAGTTTCCATTTACGACCTCTAGTAAATTTCGCACCTTTGTTATTGTTATGGAGATTGATTCTTTTTTTTAAGTCATTTGTATAACCGACATATGTAACTGACTCTTTGCCCAAAGATTTGAGCATATAAACGAAATAATTCATTTAAAAATTAATACCCTTTTCCAGAGTCCTTGTTTCTATCTTTTTTCAGTTTACTAAGGGCCGACTTTGACGCTGCTGTCATATATCTTTGGTCAGATCCAATTGTAACTAATTGAAAACCTTTTTTAATCATTTTTTCTGCGTATTCTGGTTGTCCATTTTGTATGCCTGCAATTATATTATTTTTTTTAGCGTGTTCTAAAATTTTCATTATAACTTCATAAACTGGATCACCTTCTGGTTTATCAAAACTAGGCTTTTCACCGATTGCTAAACTTAAATCAGCTGGACCAATATAAATTCCATCTAATCCGCGTGTTTTCATAATTTCATCCAAATTCTCTAAAGACTCTTTTGTTTCTATCATAGCAAATTTTAATATTTCTTTATTAGCTTCATCAGCATAGTCAGGTCCTCCGTATACTAAACCTCTTATTGGACCATAACTTCTATAACCATTTGGCGGATACATGCAAGCTTTGACAAAATTTTCTGCTTCCTTTTTATTACTCACCATTGGACAAATAATTCCATAAGCTCCAGCATCAAGAATTTTCATTATTTGACCTGGTTCATTCCAATTAACTCTAGCCATTGGAACTACGTTAGTAGAAGATATTGCTTGCAACATTCCTACTGCATTTGAGTAATCTATTACACCATGTTGCATGTCTAATGTTAAAGAGTCCCAATTTTGATTTGCCATTAGTTCTGCAGTAAATGAATTTGGTATTTGAAGCCAACCGTTAATTGCAGATTTTCCAGATTTAAAAATCTCTTTTAAAATATTTTTCCTCATTCGTATGAAATACCAAAGTGAGTATATTTTATATTTAAATAATCCTTAATAGCCATTGACCCTCCTTCTCTACCGTAACCAGTTTGTTTAATTCCTCCAAAAGGTGCCTCCGCAACAGCAACTACTGGTGTATTTACGGCAACGCAACCAGTTTCTAATTTTTCCGATGCTTGATTTGCTTTTTTTAAGTCAGTTGTATATACGTAACTTGCTAATCCTAAGTCATTATCATTAGCTCTCTTCATCACTTCATCAAAATCTTTAAAACTTAGAATTGGAACTATAGGGCCAAAAGGCTCCTCTTTCATAACAGTAAAATTATCTTTAATATCATCAAAAATTGTTGGTTCAAAATAATAACCTTTATTAAAATTAGCAGCTCTTTTACCGCCTAAAAGGATTTTTCCACCTTCCTGTTTGGTTGTTTCAACTAATCTTTCAACGCCTTCTAATCTTTCTTTTGTGCATAAAGGGCCAAGCATCGTATCCTTGTCCATACCATTGCCCATTTTTAATTTTTTAGTTTTTTTAACCATCAAGTCAGCAAACTCATCTTTTTTTTTCTCATGAATATAAAATCTATTTGGAGATATGCAAACTTGTCCGTTATTTCTGAACTTTGCTGTAATTGCCATATCTGTTACCTTGTTTAAATCCACGTCATCAAAGACAATAAATGGAGAGTGACCACTTAATTCCATTGTAACTCTTTGAACTTTATCAGCAGCTTGTTTTAGAATAAGCTTGCCTACTCTCGTTGAGCCTGTAATAGATATCTTTTTTACTATATCAGATTGAATTAATTCTGATGAAATTCCAGCCGGATCACCAGATAATAAATTTACCACACCAGGAGGAACACCAGCTTCTTTACAAATGTCTACAATTTCCATAACACTACCCGGAGTAATCACGTCCGGTTTTACTATTACTGAACATCCAGCAGCTAAAGCGGTAGAAATTTTTCTTGATGCCAAAATAACAGGAAAATTCCAAGGAACTAAAGCTGCTACTACACCGACTGGCTGATAAATCACATGTATTTTTGTATTTGGAAAACGACTTTGATTTATTTCACCAAAAATTCTTTTCGTTTCTTCTGAGTTCCATTCGAAAATATCAGCTGCTCCGCCTACTTCTCCCGCACCTTCAGTAAGAGGTTTACCAACTTCTAATGTAAGCCATTTTGATAGAGTATCTACTTTTTTTCTCAATAGCTCTGAAATTTTTCTAATAACTTTCGACCTTTCCCATGGTGAGGTATTTCTCCAAATTTCTAAACCTTTTTCTGCTGATTTAAGAGCTCTTTGAATGTCTTTGCTATCTGCTTTTGATGCTTTACCAATAATTTCTTCGGTAGCTGGATTAATTACTTCATACGTTTTGCCACTTGAAGATTGTTGCCATTTACCGTCAATAAACTGACCAAATTTTTCGTACATAAATTATATAAAATTATTGAATATAATAAGTTATTTATCTATCTTATAAAGAATTTATGAAAAACATTCAACTTACTTGTGCTCACGCATTAGTTAAATTCCTTACAAAACAAAAAATTTTAATCGATGGAAAGAAAGAACCATTATTTCCTGGAGCGTTTGGAATTTTTGGACATGGAAATGTAGCATGCTTAGGACAAGCACTTCAAGAAAATCAAAAAGAACTTCCAACTTGGAGAGGTCACCATGAACAAAATATGGCTCTTACAGGTATAGCATATTCAAGAGCGAAAAGAAGAAAACAAATTTTTATTGCAACTAGCTCAGTTGGACCTGGCTCTACAAATATGATTACAGCTGCGGCTGTTGCAATGAGTAACAGACTCCCAATATTATTTTTACCTGGAGACACATTTGCGAATAGAATGCCAGATCCAGTTTTGCAACAAGTTGAACATTTTAACAATCCCGGGATTACACAAAATGATGGGTTCAAACCTGTAGTAAGATATTTTGATAGAATTACACGTCCTGAACAAATAATTTCAACTTTGCCACAAGCAATTGAAGTAATGTTAGATCCTGCTGATTGTGGTCCTGCGTGTATTTCTTTAAGTCAAGATGTTCAAGGTGAAGTGTTTGATTATCCTGAGGAATTTTTTAAAGAAAAAGTTCACTCAATTAGACGTCCACGTCCAGACGATTTTCAAATAAAAAAAGCAACAGAGGTAATAAAATCATCTAAAAACCCAATAATAATTTCAGGCGGTGGTGTATTTTACTCTGATGCAATGGATGAATTATCAGACTTTGCAAAAAAACATAATATCCCAGTAACACAAACTGTAATGGGTTATTCTACAATGAAAAGAGATCATTCACATTTTTTAGGTCCAATTGGTGGTCTAGGAGGAAAAGCTGCAAATAATATGGCAAAAAAAACAGATTTAGCTATTGCGATAGGTACTAAATTAGCAGATTTTACAACAGGATCTTGGGCCAATTTTGAAAACCCAAACTTTAAACTTGTATCTATAAATGTAGCAAGATTTGATGCAAATAAACATATGGCTGAAGCTGTAGTTGGTGATGCTAAAGTTTCATTATCTGAATTATCTTTAGCTCTTGGAAATTGGAAGGTAGAGGATAGCTGGAATAAAAAAGCACAACTAGAACTAAGAAGTTGGAATGAATATGTAGATAAAGAAAGCGGTCCAACTAATCAAAAATTACCTAGTTATGCTCATGCAGTCGGTGCAATTTATAGAAATTCTGACCCTTCCGATATAGCAGTTACTGCTGCAGGCGGTTTAGTAGGTGAAGTTGTACAAGTTTGGCGACCTAGAGAATTAAATACTCATGAAACTGAATGGGGTTTTAGTTGTATGAGTTATGAAATTTCAGGAGCTTTGGGAATAAAAATGGCAAACCCAAATAAAGAAGTTATAGCGTTTGTTGGAGATGGATCGTATTTACTTTACAATACAGATATTTACAGTTCAGTAATTACAAATAATAAATTAATTATAATAGTTTGTGACAACGGTGGTCATGCAGTTATTAATAGACTTCAATTGTATAAGGGAGGTAAAGAATTTAATTGTTTATTAAAAAGTTCAAAAACTCCTAATCTTGTTCCAGTTGATTTCGCGTCGCATGCAAAAAGTATGGGCGCAGAGGGAGAACAAGTGAACTCAATATCTGAACTAGAAGAGGCTTTTAAAAGAGCAAAAAAATCCAAGAAAACGTATGTCATAAGTATTCATACCGATGGATATCAATGGTTAGAAGGTTCTGCTTACTGGGAAAGCCCTACTCTTTCATTACCAACGACTAAGGAAAATGAAAGAGCCCTAAAAGAACACCTAGAAGGGAAGAAAAAACAGAGAAAAGGTGTATAAACTTTTTAATGGGAAAAGTTTTTAAAGTAGGTCTAATTGGCTGCGGTCATATAGCTGAAACTTATTTTAGGGCACATAAATATTTCAATAATTTTAAGATAACTAAATGTGCTGATATTAACAAATTTGCAGCTCAAAAGTGTGCAAAAACTTATAAGATAAGTTCAGCATCGGTTAATGAATTACTTAAAGATAAAGAAATTGAAGTTATTCTAAACTTAACAATACCTAAGGCACATTATTTAATAGCTAAAAAATCATTACTTAATGGAAAACACATTTATTCTGAAAAGCCATTAGCGGTTTCATTCAAAGATGGAAAAGAACTTATAAAAATAGCAAAAAGAAAAAGACTTTTCATAGGAAATGCTCCTGATACTTTTTTAGGTGGAGGCAATCAAAAAGCAAGAGAACTTTTAGACAAAAAAGTAATTGGTAAAGTGAAGTTTGGTACAGGAATATTTGCCTATCCAGGAATACAATCCTATCATCCCAACCCAGAGCCCTGGTTTGCTAAAAAAGGAGGAGGACCAGTTATTGACATGGGTCCGTATTATTTAACTGCTTTAGTAAATTTATTAGGCCCAGCTAAAGAAGTAACAAGTATAAGCTCAAAAGGGGCAAACAAACGAACTATCGGTATAGGACCAAAAAAGGGTAAAAAATTTAAAGTGGAGTGTCCCACAACTTACTTTTCTACTATAAAATTTCATAATGGCACAATAATTAGATTAACTTTATCTTTTGATGTTATTTCTCATCTAAGGAATCACATAGAGCTTTACGGAGACAATGGTTCTATGATAGTTCCAGATCCAAATATGTTTGGTGGATCGGTTTTAATCAGTAAAAAATTAGGTAGCACATGGAAGGATCATCAAACAAACAAAATGTCATTAGGAAAAATTAATATAAGAACCCAAAGTTCTAGAGCAAATGAGTCTCCTACTAACGCAAATTATAGAGGTGTTGGATTATCGGAGATGATATATTCAATCGAAAATAAGAAAACACATAGATGTAACGGAAATCTATCTCTTCACGTGCTAAATATTATAGAAGCAATTCATTTATCTGCAAGAAATAATAAAAAACAAAGAATTTCTATTAAATGTGAAAAGCCGAAACCATTTTCAAATAAAGAGATTAATTCAATACTTAAATAGAACTTTGTCTACTTAAAATAGCAGCACCCCTTACTCCACTTGCGTCTCCGTATTTTGGTTTTAAAAATACTGTTTTAAGATTAGGTTCGTTTATAAATGATGATGTTTTTTTTTTAATTTGATCTAAAAAATCTATTTCGTTAGAAATTCCACCACCAAAAACAATAGCATCTGGATCAAGAGTTGTTACTATTAGTACCAGACATCTTGCTAAAATATCCTTATACTCATTTATGAATAAAATGGCGCTAGAATCCTTTTTTTTATATCTGCTAAAGATTTCTTTTGCTGAAATGCTCTCATTAAATTGTTCATTAAATCTTTTTTCTATTGATTTACCAGATAAATAACCTTCTAATCTATTTGAAAAATTTAAGATTTTATCAGATTTTAAGTTTGGTGTATTTGTAAGTGGCATTTGATTTAAGCTCCATTCTCCTCCTAAACCATTTGCCCCAGAAATTATCTTTTTATTTATTACTAATCCACCACCACACCCTGATCCCAATATAATGCCAAATACAGTTTCATAATGGCTAGCTGATCCATCAAAAGCCTCGGATAGGCAAAAACAATTAGCATCATTCTCTGAAAAAAAATTATTATCCATTTTTAATTTCAAATCTTTTATTAAATTTCTTTTATTTAACCACTGAGAATTATGTGCATTTTTAATTAACCCTGTCGTTTTATCTACTGCTCCAGGATGACATATGCCTACATTAAATTTACCAGAATTTTTTTCTAATTTCTTAACGATTTCAGTTATTGTAATTATTGTCTTTTCATAATCTTTAGGTGTTTGAACCCTGTCTCTTTTTAATTCTATATTATTATTATCTAGAAGAACGTACTCTATTTTGGTTGCGCCTAAATCAATTCCTATTTGCATTAATTAGCTGGAGATCTATTCATTTCTCTAAGCTCTACCTCTAATTTATTTAATTCTTCTCCACCTGCCATCATGCTTAAAAGTTTTTCTCTAGAAATATCTTTTTTTTCATATGTGCCTAAACTTTTTCCCCTATTTAATACTGTAAAACTATTTCCAACTGGGTACGCATGATGAACGTTATGTGTTATTAAAATTACTGCTAATCCCTGAGATGCTGCTTTAACTATATATTTTAAAACAACTGAAGCTTGGTGAACTCCTAGAGCAGAAGTAGGTTCATCTAAAACAAGAACTTTTGCTCCAAAGTATATAGCCCTACTTATTGCTAAACACTGTCTTTCACCGCCTGACATCGTTCCGACTGCCTGAGATGGATCTCTAACATCAATACCTATCTGACCCATTCTCTCGGCTGCTATCTTATTTGCTTTTTCTATATCAAATGTTTTAAAAAATGGTGGACCTTTCATGGGTTCTCTTCCCATGAAAAAGTTTCTTGTTACACTCATTAAAGAAACTAAAGCTAGATCTTGATACACGGTAGCTATTCCCATATCCAATGCATCTTTTGGGCTGTCAAATATTGTTTTCTTCCCCTCGATAATAATTTCACCTTCATCAGGTTTGTGCACTCCAGCCAATGTTTTTATCAAGGTTGATTTGCCTGCACCATTGTCGCCAAGAAGACACATAATTTCACCTTTTTTTAATTTCATTGTTACATCTTTTAAAGCAATAACCTTTCCAAAAAATTTACTAATATTATTAAATTGAACTAAATAGTCAGACATTATTTACTCTCTGTTACCTTTCTTCTTATATAATTATTAAAGATTACAGCAATCAACATCATTGCACCCAAAAAAACTTTAAACCAGTCTGTGTCTACATCGGTATAAAATATTCCCATTGAAACCGTTCCAAATATCAAGGCTCCAAATGCTGCACCTATAGCTGAACCATATCCACCAGTTAATAAACAACCTCCAACAACTGCAGCCGCAATAGCTTCTAGCTCCTTTAAAGTTCCACGCATTGTATCAGCTGAACCAGCGTCTAAAACTTGAATAGTAGCAAAAATAGTTGCTGCAACTGCAGTACCTATAAATAAACTTATTTTTACTCTACCAACTGGTACTCCAACATTGTTAGCGCCATTTTTATCCCCTCCAGATGCAAATATCCAGTTTCCGTATCTTGTTTTCATTAAAATCCATGTTGTAATGATTGCTAAGGCTATGAACCATATTACAGACGGTGGAATTCCTGTGGCAAGTGGAGTTCCATCAGTTCTCAATGCAATCAGATTCATCGAACCTAACCAAGAAAAAACCCATTTAAATGTATCAGTTGCAAATATCCATGCTAATGGATCATCTTCGATTAAAACTCTTAAACCTGGAACTTGAGTTCGACCAGTAATCAATCTTGTTATAGCTAAAGTTGCTCCTCTTAAAATAAAAAGCATTGCAAGAGTTACAATAAATGATGGTAGCCCTGTCCTTACCACTAATATTCCGTTAAAATATCCAACAAGAACTGCCATTGAAAATGCAAAAATTATACTCATCCATAATGGCCATCCCCAGTAAATTGCTGGAATAGCTATACAAATGCCTGCAAACCCTATCATAGATCCAATTGATAGATCAAATTCTCCACCTATCATTAACATTGCAGCTGCGATGGCTATTATTCCAAGATTTGCAGAAACATCTAAGAAATTTAAAACTCCGTAAGCACTGAACATCCCCGTATCTCCGGCAACGATACCAAAGAATATGAAAACTAGTATTGCTCCACCTAGAGCGCCAAGTTCGGGTCTATTTAACAATAATCTTAATTTGGAAACTTTTTTGAGTCTTTCATCCTGATTGAAATCAGTTTTTGTTTCAATACTTTTAGACTTTGTAGACATATAAAAAAAATTTAAAAAAAAAGGCCTAGTGATTATTCACTAGGCCTTTTAAATATTGTTTTTATCTATAACCTTGAGCAGCCCATTTTATTACGTCCTTTGCATTGTTAGGAGTAACAAAACCAGGTCCTGTCATAACAACACCAGCTGGCATTGTTCCATATCTCATATATTGAGAAAAGATAGCTATAGGTAAATAACCTTGTAGATACTGTTGTTGGTCAATTAAGAACTCAACTTTTCCAGCAGCAGCAGCTTTTAGCATACCTGGCGACATATCAAATGTACCAAGTTTAACGCTTCCAACTTTACCAGCAGACTCTAATGCTTTTAGAGCAGCTTCTCCCGCAAGACCAGCTCCTAAAGTAAGAATCGTGTCATATCCACCACCTAATTTAGCAGCTACAGCTTTTTGAATTTCAGTCGGGTCATTTGATGTACCTAATATGTCTACAGATCCACCAAAACCTTTTTTGAAACCAGCACATCTTCTATCTAAAGCGACGTTACCTACTTCGTGGTTAACACATAGTGCTTTTTTACCACCAGCAGCTTTCATTTTTTGTCCGCCACCTACGCCAGCTTCAAACTCTGTTTGACCTACGTGAGCACTAATACCTAATTTCATGTAGTCGTCTGAACCTGAATTCATAGAGATTACTGGGATACCTGCAGATATTGCAGCTTTAACAGATTTACCTAAAGCGGCAGCATCTGGAAGAGTTATTACAATACCTTTTGGCTTTTGAGAAACAGCGTTGTCAATAAGTTTTGCCATCTCTACCATGTCAAATGTTGCTGGAGCTGTGTATTTGCAAGATACTTTCATATCTTTACAAGCTTTATCAACTCCATTTTTTGCAACAGACCAGAAAGGGTCATTTGCTTGTCCATGAGACACAACAATAATATCTACTGCTAAAGTAGCAACTGACATCATTGCCCAGCTCATTAGGGCAGCAACTGTTAAGTATACTTTTTTCATGATTATTTCCCTCATTTGTTTGTTAAATTTGCGCAATTAAAACAAAAAATTTGTCAAAATACAAAAGGAAAAAAAATGCATACAACTAGAGGTAGTTAAAATTACTTTAATTTTACTACCTTTTTTTTCTTGAGAGATTGATATGCAGCATTAGCAATTTTTAAAGCTAAATAACCATCTTTGAAAGTTGATCTAGGTTTTGTTCTATTTTTATGAAGAGAAATCAATTCATTCAATTGCAAATTATAAGCTTCTTTGTATCGCTCAATAAAAAAATTTAAAAAGGGTTTTTGTGAATGAGATTGATTTGAATTAAATATTTCTGTGGCTGAGCTCTTTTGATTGCCTGATAAAAGCATTCCTTTTTTTCCAAATAATTCAACTCTTTGATCGTATCCAAAAGAACAATGTCTAGAATTTGTGATTACACATATAACACCTTTTTTTGATTTCATAGTAACCGTGGCTAATTCATGATCTTTAATTTTTTTATAAAAATTCTCAAATGAGCTTACAGTTGAACTTATTTCAGAAATTTCATCCTTATTTAAATAATACCTACATAAATCGAAATCATGAATCATCATGTCTCTGAAAATACCCCCAGAAGATTTAAGATAAGCCTTTGATGGAGGCGCTGGATCTCTACTTGTGATTATTATTTTTTCCAACCTTCCTATTTTACCTTTTTCTAAATCTTTTTTTATTGAGTAATGGCCAGGATCAAATCTTCGATTAAACCCCATCTGTATCTTTGAATTATTTTTTTTTACTTTTTTGAAAGTTTTGACAATTTTATTTATACTTAAGTCTAAAGGTTTTTCACAAAAAATAGTTTTATTGTATTTAATACCCTCTTCGATGAATTTAATATGAGTATTTGTAGGGCTAGAAATAAAAACTATGTCTACTCTTTTGTCTGAAAAAATATTTTTATAATTTCTTTCAATTTTACAATTATAAAGATTTTTAGCTTTTTTTCTTAATTTATCAATCTTTTCGTACACATATAGAAGATTGAGTGTTTTATTGTGATATATATTTTGAGCATGCATTTGCCCGATTCTACCAAAACCCAAAAGTGCTACATTGATCATAAATTCTTTTGTAACTTAATTATTTATAATATAAAATATTATTACTTTCTGAAAACTATGTCGATAAGATTAGGAATAGCACCCATTGCGTGGAGTAACGATGATATGCCTGAATTAGGTGGCAAAACTCCATTAGAACAATGTTTAAAAGAAGCAAGTATGGCAGGTTTTACTGGAATTGAGTCTGGTGGAAAATTTCCAATGAATTCGAAAGAACTTATTCCAAAACTTCAAAAAGAGAACCTTAAATTGTGTTCAGGTTGGTATGGGGCTCAACTATTAAAAAGATCACCAAAAGAAGAATTTAAACTTATGCAAAAACAACTTAAATTATTCAAAGATTGTAATGCACCTTGCATGGTTTTTGCTGAGGTAACAGACTCCGTCCAAGGAGATCCTATAACACCATTATCAAAAAGACCTAAATTAAATAAAGATGATTGGAATAAATTTATTAATTCAATAAATGAAATTAGTAAAATGATGATAGATGAAAATATGCCATTAGCTTACCACCATCACATGGGTACTATAATAGAAACTGAGGAGGATACTTCTAGACTTATAGAAAATACAAAGGATACAGTTAAATTATTAGTAGATACTGGTCATATGTTGTTTGCTCAAGGTGATTCTATTAGATTAGTTGAAAACTTTTACGAACGAATAATTCATGTTCATTGCAAAGACATTAGAAAAGATGTTTTAGAGAAATCACTGAGAAATGATGCAACATTTAGACAAGCATTTTTAGATGGGGCATTTACTGTGCCAGGCGATGGATGTATTGACTACGTTCCTTTCTTAAATACTTTGAAGAAAAAAGATTATTCAGGATGGCTTGTAGTAGAAGCAGAACAAGACCCTGCTAAAGCAAATCCATTTGAATATGCAAAAATTGGTTTTAATTATTTAAGTAAAACTGCAAAACAATGTGGTTTTGAAATTATCAATTAACGGTATACAGAGACTAGTTCATTATTACCCGCAGCTACGCAAGGTGACTTTATACAAGTACCAACTACCCATTCTGATCCTGCCTCTGACTCGAAGTTATTTGAAGAAACAAAAATTATACCTTTATCTGTAGATTGACCTGCTTTACCTTCAGCCTGAATTCTGGGATCTTGAGAGGCTTGTATTAACGGTTTATTAATTGAATATGGGTTTTTTAGATCAATATTATTTAACACGTAATTTACGATTTTATCTGAACTCCAAACAGAATTGCATTTCTCACCCCAAGACGTTGAGCCCTCTTGATTTGAGCTGCAATTATTCACCTCGTCATTAATGAAATCAACCACAGACTTATGATTTGATTTTATATCGTTTGCTTTTTGTAACACTTCAGATCTAGTTGAAGCTGTCCATAATAACATTACAACCACATATGTTATAGAGCTTAATACTAAAACTTCTAATGGACCAAAATTTTTTAATTTTCTATTTATATCTATCATAATTTTACAATCATAGATTTATCAATCTTATTTTCAAAAAAATCAATAATATTTTTAGTTGTTTCTAAAGACATTCTAGATTTACACTCATTCGTAAAGGTTGCTGAATGTGGACTTAGTAAAACTTTTTTATTTGATAGCAGAGGATTAGTTTTATCTACAGGTTCTTTTTCAAAAACATCTAATCCTGCTCCAAAAATTTTATTCTCTCTTAATGCCTTATCTAAATCATTTTCGTTTATAATACCACCTCTTGAAGTGTTGATTATGATTGCCTCCTTTTTCATATTCATGAGTTTAGAATAATCAATTAAATTTTTAGTATTTTCATTTAATGGGGCATGTAAACTAACATAGTCACAAATTTTTAATCCATCATCGAGATTTTCAATTTTTTGTCCTCCTAATTTCTCAATAGTTTCTTTTTTAACAAAAGGATCAAATACTTTTACTTTCATTTCGAACCCTTTACATCTTTTGATTAAACTTTGTCCTATTCTTCCAAAACCAACTATTAAAATCTCTTTGTTAAAAAGTTCTAAAGTTGTAATAGTAGATGCGCTTTTCTTAAAATTTCCAATTCTAACTTCTTGGTCGTATTGATTAATGCCTTTAGATATAGATAACATCATGTAAATTACATGCTCTGCAACAGCTACTGCGTTCGCGGTAGCAGTAATTAATAAAGTTATTTTGTTATTTTTAATATAATTTAAATCGATATTATCATATCCAACACCATGTCTAGATATAACCTTTAAATTTTTACATTTAGATAGAATTTTTTCATTTAATTTTGAAACTCGAAGTGTACAAGCATCAAAATTAGGTAGTACTTTTATTAAATTTTCTTCAGAAGCATCTTCAATTATTTCAAATTCAAACGCTGGATTATTTGATAATAAATTTATTCCGTCTTGATGAATTTTTTCTATAATTGCTATTTTATGCATTTTTTTTGGCGGTCCCAAGGGGAATCGAACCCCTCTTTGTTGGATGAAAACCAACTGTCCTAACCGATAGACGATGGGACCGTATTTTTGAGTGTTGTATTAACAGAAATATCATCAATAATAAACTCCACATTTGATTCCCCTTGCCACTCGTTTAGGGATAATTTACCAGCAATATTAAATAATTTTTTATCTTTTTTAAGCAAATATGATCCAATTAAATTTTCCATGCTATTAAATGCTATCGATTTGACTGTTGATCCATCTAATCCTAGTAAAACAGATTTAATGTGTCTTTCATTTATAATCTTATTATTAATAGATCTCATATTTTCCAAAACAAACTTTGGTTCTGGATTACCTGAACCAAAGGGAGCTAGTGTGTTAATCTTATTATAAAATTCAACATTCAATGCAGTTGGGGCTATTACGCTATCTAAATATAAAGGTTTTATATTAATATTACTATTGCTCAATCTTTCAAATTTTTTTAAAATAAACTCTTTAAATTTTTCAATATTTTCAACTTTAATTGTAAATCCCCCGGCCATTTTATGTCCCCCGCCTCTAATTAGAATATTTTCTTGAACAGCAGAAATAATTGCTGAACCTATATCAAAACCTACAATAGATCTAGCAGATGCTTTTCCAATACCGTTTTCGTCTATTGAAATAATTATTACGGGTTTATTGAATTTATCTTTAATTCTAGATGCAACTATTCCAATCACGCCTTCATGCCAATTTTTTCCAAAGATGACTGCTACTGATTCATGTATTTTATTTCCTAAACTCTTTAAAATTTTATCCATAAGATCTGTTTCTAAAATTTTCCTCTCTTTATTAAAATGATCTAATTCGGATGCAATCTTAAAAACATCTTTAGGGTTATTACTAATTAGTAAATTAGCACCATGAGAAGACTTTCCTACTCTACCTCCAGCATTTATTCTTGGTCCTAGTTGATACCCAATATGATAAACACTTGGTTTACTTTGGATATTGCAAATATCAAATAAAGTTTTTAGACCAAGATTTTTTTTTGATTTTAAAATTTTTAATCCTTGCGAAACAATTGCCCTATTTAAACCAACTAAAGGAACAACATCACAAACAGTTCCTAAAGCCACTAAATCTAAATATTCAAGTAAATTTGGTTCTGTTATTTTTGATTTAGTAAACCAATTAGATGATCTAAGTTCTTTATTTAAGGAAATTAAGAACATAAAAGTTACTCCAGCAGCGCATAAATATTTTAAATCAGATTTATCATCTAACCTATTTGGATTTACTATAGAGTAAGCTTTAGGCAAATTTATTTCTGATTGATGGTGATCAAGAACAATTACGTCAATATCATTATTAAAAGCATAATCTATGGCATCAAATGATAATGTTCCACAATCAACAGTAAAAATTAATTTTGTTCCGCTGTCTATTAGCTTTTTGAAAGACTCTGTAGAAGGTCCATAACCCTCTTTTTTTCTGTCAGGTATATAGATTTCATAAGAAACATTTATTGATCTAAAAAAATTTGCGAGTAATGCTGTTGCAGATGCTCCATCAACATCATAGTCTCCAAAAATACCAATTTTGTGATTTTGAGAAATTGCGTGTATTGTTCTTTTTGCTGATTTTTGCATGTCATTTATAATTTCAGGATTAGGTAGAAAATTTTTAATCGATGGGTTTAAAAAAGCTTGAACATCCTCTTTTTTAATATTTCTAATTGATAGAAGTCTCGATGTTAATTCATCTAATAAGTAGTTTTCTTTATAGAATGAAACATCTTGTTCGTTGTATTTTCTAAAAATCCAGCTTTTATTACTTACTGAATTTGAAATCATTTGTTATAAATATTACTTATTATTTTATTAATCTTTTTACTTTTATGTAGTGCAAAAGTTGTTACTTCGTATTCATTTCCAAGGTCTTTTACTCCCTTAGCTAAATCTCCATCTGTAACACCAGTTGCACAAAATATAACATCTCCTTTTACCATATCTTCAATATTATATTTTTTTTTGAAATCAGTAATACCAAGCTTTTTTGCCCTAATTTTTTCCTCCTCATTTAAAACTAAACGACCTTGTATTTGACCTCCATAACAAGACAGTGCTGATGCTGCTAAAACTCCCTCAGGGCCTCCGCCTGTGCTGTAGTATATATCATTTTTTGGTTTCTCTCCAATTACACTTAAAACGCCAGCTATATCACCATCTGTTATAAAATTTATATTTACTCCTAATTTATTCATTATATCAACAATTTCATCGTGTCTTGGTCTTTTCATTACACATGCATTTATTTCTGAAACTTTTTTCTTTTTGGCTTCAGCTAGTATTCGAATATTTTTTTCTACTCCATTATCAACATCTAATAAATTTTTAGGTAAATCTGATCCTATTGCTATTTTTTCCATGTAAGTGTCGGGAGCTGATAATAAATCACCTTTCTTTGCGACTGCTATAACAGAAAAAGCGTTTGGTTGATTGTTTGCTGTAAATTTTGTTCCTTCTAACGGATCCACTGCTATATCAAATTTAGGTCCATTTAGTGTTCCTAATCTTTCGCCAATGTATAACATAGGAGCTTCATCCATTTCCCCTTCACCGATAACTATTGTTCCTTCCATATTAATTTTGTTTAACTCTCTTCTCATCGGATCAACAGCACCCTTATCAGCACCAATTTTATCATTTTTACCTATAAATTTTGAAGCTCCAATTGCTGCCTTTTCGGTGGCCTTAATGAATAAATTTAAAAATTTTTGATCTATTGACATTTATTCGTCATCAATTCTTATCAATTTAGATAGTTTTTTTACATAAGATCTTTTATTAATAGTCTGGATAATTCTATTAAGTGATTTGTCTTTTGAAGGATGTGTTATGATTATAATTGATGATAAACCCTTATTTTTATTTGGATCTTGAACTAATCTTTTTATAGAAACCTTATTTTTTGAAAAAGTTTGAGTGATATTTGACAAAACACCAGGTTTATCAATTACATTAAATCTAAAGTAAGCAGAAAAAAGACGTTCTGATATATCTTTAAAATTTAAATTTTTCCTTTCTTTATTTGATATTGAAAAAGGAAATTTAATGTTTCCTCTCAAAATCGATGAGATATCTGAGATTAAAGCAGATGTTGTTGCGGCAGGACCTGCTCCCTCACCTTGTATTGTGCTTCGTCCAACTGGATTTCCGTCTATAATAACAGCATTCAAAACACCATCAATACTTCCAACATAAGAACTGTCTCTAATTAATGTAGGGTGGACTCTTTGAAAAATATTTTTTCCTATAAGCTCAGCATAACCAAGCAATTTAATTTTATAACCAAGCCTTTTAGCATAATTTATATCATCCCTATCTATATCTTTAATCCCTTCAACATGGATATTTTTATTTAAAAATGAATTAAAACATAGGGATGATAAGATTTTTAATTTTGCTGCAACATCATCTCCATTCAGATCTGATTTAGGATTTGACTCTGCATATCCTAATTTTTGAGCATTTTGCAAGACTTCATTAAAAGATTTATTTTCTTTATCCATCGAAGAAAGTATATAATTTGAGGTACCATTAAATATTCCAAAAACTTTGTTTATTTTATTGGCTATCAAACCTTCCTTTAAAGATCTTATAATTGGTACTCCACCACAAACTGACGCCTCGAATTCAAGATTCACTTTATTTTTTTCAGCAATTTTAGATAACTGGTCACCATATTTGGCAATTAAAGCCTTATTAGCTGTTACTACATGCTTTTTATTTTTCAGTGCATCAAAAACTAATTTTTTTGCTGGTCCTTCAGCACCACCAATAAGTTCGACTATCAAATCAACATTTTTATTTTTTGTTGCATCTAAATAATTATTTAACCAAATTTTCTTATTTATCTTAAAATTCCTTTTTCGACTCTTATTTCTAGCTGATATATATATGATATTAGGTATGCAATTGTTTTTTTTCGAAATTATTTTTTTATTTTTGTTAAGATATTTATATAGATAACTTCCTATATTTCCTAAACCGATTATCGCTATATTCAACTTTTTCATTTATAATGTTATTCCCTTAATGTTATATCTGGAAAATTTTTTTTCTTTCCAGATTTAATTAAGTATTTAGATATTTCATCAATACTACATTTATCAAGAATTGTACAAACGTCGAATGTATTATTATTTTTATTAACAATATCTCTATTTTTTTTAGATATTTTTTTATTTTTTGTAACTTTTAATTCTCCTTTTTTTATATTTTGTTTCTTTTTTACAATTCTCTCTTTTGTTTTCTTTTTCTTAATATCTTTTTTAATTTTTTTGATCTCTTTTTCAGTAAGAGCCTTTATTTTATTATTAGTTTTTTCTTTTTTAATTACACTGATTTCTCTATTTTTTTGATTATCTTTAAGATTCAATTCAACCAAATCAAAACTTTCTCCTTTAGTATTATCTATAATCTTAACTTCTAATGAAAGGTTTTCCTCAAAGTATTGTTCAGCCTCATTTTTATTAACGCAAATATGATCTCCACAAATTAAAACAGTTTTTGGTTTCGAACAGGATTGTAGAATTACAAAAATAAATATAAAAAAAAATTTAACCATTTAAACCTAGTGTTTCTGAAAAATTAAATAATAAATTCATATTTTGCACAGCTTGACCTGATGCTCCTTTAATTAAATTATCTAAAGCTGAAAAAATTACAATTCTACCTTTTATTCTTGTATCACAAACTGAAATTTCACAATTATTTGTATTTAAAACATTACCTGAACCAATTTGAGTATTTATATTTAAGATTTTAACAAATCTATTTTTTTCGTAAAACTTCTTTAATGCCGATCTGATCTTGTTCGAATTTATATTTTTGTTTGTATTTATATAAATTGAAGAAAGAATTCCTCTAAAAGTAGGTATTAAATGGGGGTTAAAAGTAAATTTGACTTTTTTATTAGTATGTTTTGAAAATTCCTGGTCTATTTCACATACATGTCTATGTTTCTTAATTCCGTAAGCGAAAGTAGATTTATATAAATTTTTATGTGTAAATTTCTTTTCAAAATTTTTTCCAGCTCCTGAATATCCAGACTTAGAATCAATTACTATATTATCTAGTTTAATTACTTTTTTCTTTATTAATGGTACTAAAGGTATTTGTATTGATGTTGGGTAACAGCCTGGATTAGAAATTATTCTAAAATCTTTAATCTTTGATTTAGTAAATTCAGCAACTGAATATATTGAATTTTTTATTAAATCTTTAGCCTTATGATTAAGCCCGTAATTTTTTTTATAAATCTTTGAATTTCTTATTCTAAAATCAGCAGATAGATCTATATATTTTAATTTATCAAATTTATAATAGGTCTTTTTTATTATTTTTTGCGCTTCACCATTTGGTAAAGATAGAAATACAAGGTCTATTTTTTTCCAGTCAATATCTTTTATAGAAGTTATTTTAGGTAATTTTTTTTTAATTCTTTTATCAAAATAAACAATTTTTTTACCTAGGTTTTTTTTAGCGCATAAGTTTGTAATATTCACCATTGGGTGTTTTGATAACAGATTTATTAAATCTAAACCTGTGTATCCAGTTGCACCAATTACAGCAATATTTATTTTTTTTAACATAATTAAATAGATATAATGAATTATATCATTCCATTCCAAAAAATTAAATTTAAATGATTATCTCTTAGAAAACTGAAAGCTTCTTCTAGCTTTACGATGGCCGTATTTTTTTCTCTCTACGACTCTAGAGTCTCTTGTGGTTAATTTGTCTTTTTTAAGGTTTTTCTTCAAGTTCTCGTCGTGTGCAATCAATGCTTTAGATATACCAAGTATTATCGCTCCTGCTTGGCCTGATAAACCTCCGCCCCTCACTGAGCACTTAACGTCATAATTAGATGAAACTTGAGTAATTTCTAATGGTCTTGTAACAATTATTTGATGAACAGGTCTTTTGAAATATTCATTCATTTTCATGCCATTAATATGAATGTTTCCATTCCCTTTTTTTATCCAAACCTTTGCTATAGATCTTTTTCTTCTACCTGTAGCATACTTGCTATCTTTGAAATCTAGTTTTATTTTTTTGGGTTTAACGATAGACGAATTTGAGTTTTCCATTATTTAACAATATTTTTAGAATTTAAATTTTCAAAATTTATAATTTTTGGTTTTTGTAGTTCGTGGGGATGATTTTCACCTTGGTATAATTTGAGTTTTGTCAATTGTTTTTTAGATAAAGGTCCTCCAGGTAACATTCTTTTTACAGCTAATTTTAAAATATCTTGAGATTTATTTTTTTCTTTTAATTGTTGCGGAGAAATATTTTTAATTCCTCCTGGATGACCAGTATGTTTGTAGTATTTTTTATTAAAAAATTTTTTACCCGTAAATTTAATTTTATCTATATTAGTTACTACCACAAAATCTCCATTATCAATTTGTGGGTTATAAGTTGGCTTGTTTTTACCTCTTAATACTTTAGAAATATAAGCAGCTAGCCTACCAACAGGCGCATTTTGTGCATTAATTATATACCAGTTGTTTTTTAAGTCTTTTTTTTTAGTGAATGGTGTCATTGTAAATAATGGGCGATTGATACAAAGATTAAATGCTAAAGTCAATTATTTTATATATGAATAATAAAGATATATAGAGCTAAAAACCAACAACACGCTACTGATTTGATGGGCAGATGCAAGATAAATATTTAATCCACTTATTAATGTAAATACACCTAAAAATATTTGCAAACTTAAAACAAGCAAAATAATCGTTAAAGACAAGTAAACTTTTTTTTCTTTTTGGGAGTAAAGATAAAAAGCAAGCATCAAAACATAAATCAGTATAATGTATGCAAATAATCTATGATAAAACTGAACTAAAGAATGATTGTTTAGATCCAAGAAAATATTTAAATTATTTATTTTTATATCATTAGGAAAAAGAGTTTCGCCCATTAATGGCCATGTCTGATATATTCTACCAGCATCAAGACCGGAGACAAAAGCACCGAGAGAAATTTGAATAAAAATAAGAAAAATTAAAGTTAAAAATAATCCTTTTTTATTTTCAAAATTAAAAAAAGTTTTTAGATTTTCATTTTTATTATTCAAAATTAACCAAAAAATTGCAGATATAATCAAAAATGCAAAAATTAAATGTAGGGAAAGTCTATAATGACTAACTGTAACAACATCCACAAGGCCACTTTTTACCATGTACCAACCTAATACACCTTGAAATACGATTAAGAAAAAAACTACAAAACAAATATTTAATTTTTCTTTATTTATTGAATTGTTAAAATAAAAATACAAAAGAGGTATTAGAAAAAATAAACCAATTAATCTAGCCAAAACTCTATGTATATATTCCCAATAAAAAATTACTTTGAATTCATTTAAAGACATATTAGAATTTAATAATTTGTATTGAGGAATTTGTTTGTATAAATTAAAATAATTATTCCAAGATGCATCAGTGAGTGGAGGCAATATTCCGGAAAATAATTCCCACTCGGTTATAGATAGGCCCGAGTCAGTTAATCTTGTAAGACCTCCTATTATTATAATTAAAAAAACTAAAATTAGATTAATTTTTAACCAGTTATCAAAAAAAATATTTGTTTTTTTTATATAAGAATTCATATTATATAATATATATATATCTTTTTTAAATAACTTAATTAATAATGTCGCTATGGTTAATAAGAATATACTAAGAATTAGAAAATCTTTAGATAGATTAGATGATCAATTTCTTAACATAATAAAAAAACGCACTGCTTTAGTTGACGAAATTG
>CACNAY010000012.1 GCA_902618555.1 uncultured Pelagibacteraceae bacterium | reverse complement strand
ATTTGGAATTATTATTGCTTCATTAGTAAATATTTTTATGAAATCTTCTATGATGTATTTTGTAATATCAATCATAGGAGTACTGGTGTTTGTAGGCTTGACAGCTTATGACACTCAAAAAATTAAAAATATGTACTTAGTAAGTGATAGCGGCGAGTTGATGGGAAAGAAAGCCGTTATGGGCGCCTTAACACTTTACCTTGATTTCATAAATCTTTTCATAATGCTTTTAAGACTTTTTGGTCAAAGAAGATAATTATTTTATAAGTTTTAATCTATTCCAACTAGTTCTATCTATAAGAAAATTTAAACTTTCTGACTTTTTAATTACTTTTCCATCTTTATCTTTGATTAAATATTTTTCATTAAAATAATTTGGCTTTAGGTTTTTTGTAATTCTTAACACAGGTTTCTCGGATGCTCTTTGATAAACATCAAATGAAACTTCTTTTGCGCCAGTTGAAAAAGAATAATCTTTCCAAGACCCATTAGATACCATTTTTGCATAAAGATTTAAAATACACTGAAGTTCTTTCTTAATAAAAAATTTCTGTTTTTCACTTTTTTTAGTATCATTATTTATAATTAATCTTATTTTATTCATATTTTATGTTTGTTGATTAATGGTAACTGAAAAGCTGTAAATATAAAAGTTATTGGCAGAATTCCCCAAACTTTAAAGTTTACCCAAGTGGTTTCAGGTTGTGTTCTCCAAACTATTTCATTCAATATTGCTAAAAATATAAAAAAATATGCCCATCTAAAATTTAATTTATCCCAACCAATGTCATTTAAGTTAAAAGCAGTCTGTAAAAAAAATTTTAAGAAGTTTCTTTGAAAAAAGACTTTGCTTATAATTAATATTCCAGCAAAAATTAAATTTACAATAGTTGGTTTCATGTAGATAAAAATTGGGTTATCAAAATAAAGAGTAAGACCGCCAAATAGAGTAATAACTACACCACCTACTAATGGTACGTATGGTATTTTTTTTTCGATAAAATACATAATACCAACAGCTACAATTGTGGTGATAATTAAAGGAGGTATAGCAACTGTGAGATTGTTCCCGCTTTTGTAATAAATTGTAAAAAAGATTAATAAAGGTCCAAAGTCAGTAATAAATTTTAAAAGTGACTTATTCACAAACAAAAGATTAACATAAAATTTAACTATAACAAATTAGATATTGATTTTAACAAAAAAATTACTAACTATTAGGTATGGCAATAAGCAATATAGCTAAATTTTCAATAGGTGAAGTAGTTAAACACCGTCATTTCGATTTTAGAGGAGTGATTTATGATGTTGACTTTGAATTTAATAATTCAGAGGAGTGGTATCAATCAATCCCAAAAGAAGTTAGACCAAGAAAAGACCAACCTTTCTACCATCTTTTAGCTGAAAGTAACGATGTAACTTACGAGGCTTACGTTTCAGAGCAAAATTTGCTTTTGGATAGCTCTAAAGAACCTGTGAGGCACCCTCTAATCGAAGAAATTTTTTCAGGTAAAAAAGGATCAAGTTACTTTAAAATATCTAATTAATTTCTAATCGCCCAAAATAAAACAAAATTTGTTCAAATCTGCGACACACCGACAAGGTATACAGAGTATGTTTCAGCCTAATTGAGAATAATCTTATTATATTACTCCCTCCAATTCTCAATTGGGCTTATAATTTAACTTCACAAAAAAAAAATATTATAGTAGTTAAACAAGATGTTAAATTTTTTTCATAATAGCTATATTTTCATTTTAATAGAAAAATTAGTAAATTTTATAAATTCAATATTTTTCGTTTTACTATTAGTTGCTCTCTCATTTGCATTAGTTTTTTCTCCCCCTGATTATCTGCAAGGCGATAGTGTAAGAATAATGTATGTACATGTTCCAGCGGCCTGGATAAGTCTTGCCTCCTTCAGCTGTATTGCTATTTTCTCTATTTTAAATTTTATCTTTAAAATTAAAAACTTGAAATTAATTACAAAGAGTATTGCGCCCATAGGTTTGATGTTTACTTGTATTGCAATAGTAACTGGATCTATTTGGGGTAAGCCTACATGGGGGACTTTTTGGGCTTGGGATGCAAGGATAACCTCTATGGTTATAATGGCGCTTTTTTATTTATTTTTTATTGTTATATATAAATTTTTTGATGATGATAAAGCAAACAAAATCTCAAGCATCCTTGCAGTTATAGGTCTAATTAATATTCCGATTATTAAATATTCTGTAGAATGGTGGAGCACGTTACACCAGCCTGCAAGTATTAAGATTACTGGAACAAGTACAATACATTCCTCAATGTTAACGCCTTTAATGCTTATGTTTTTTGTATTAATTTTGTATTGTGCGCTAATTTTTCTAATGAAATATAAGACAGAAATCATTAAAATTAAGAAAAAAAATTTAAAAAGATATGATCAGTAATCTAATAACTATGAACGGATACGGAATTTTCGTATGGTCATCTTTTGTGATAACTATTTTAGTTTGTTGGCTTGTTTACTACAAGACAAAGAAGACACTAAAAAAGTATGAGAAGGAATTTGCCAAAGAAATTGAAGAACTTTCTGTTCAACAAAAGAAATCAGTTTTAAGAAATTCTAAAATCGCTTCAAAAATATTAGCATCATACAATAAGACGATTTAAAGCATTTAATGCTTCCAAAAAAAGTAAAAAAAAGGGCCTCTCTTTTAGCAATACTTCTATTTACATCAGTCATAGGAATTTTTTTGATTCTAAATGCTCTTAACAAAAATATTTTATACTTTAATTCTCCCACTGATATTAAGATTAACCAAGATATAAATTTTGATAAAAAAATTAGAGTTGGTGGAATGGTTAAAAAAGATACACTAAAAATAAAAGACCAAGAAATTAGGTTTATAATTACAGATTTTAAAAATGAAATCAATGTGAGCTTCAAAGGAACGATACCAAACTTATTTGCAGAAGGAAAAGGAGTGGTAGCAGAAGGCAAGTTGCAGGACAAAAAGTTTTTTGTTGCTGACAGAATTTTAGCAAAACATGATGAGAATTACATGCCCCCAGAACTTAAAAACATAATGAAAGACAATGCTAAGTAACACTGGAAATTTTCTTTTATTTATAAATATTTTTTTAAGCTTTTTAATTATTTATAATTCTTTTAAATGTTTAAAAATAAAAAATAATTTAATTTTCAAAAATATTTATCAAATTAGTTTATTACAAAGCACTTTAGTTTTAATTTGTTTTTTTACACTCACTGCTGCTTTCATAGTCTCAGATTTTTCTTTAATAACTGTTTATCAAAATTCTCACTCATTAAAGCCACTTTTTTATAAAATTTCTGGAACGTGGGGAAACCACGAGGGAAGTTTACTTCTTTGGGTTATAATACTTACAATTTTCTCATTTTTATTTTTAATTTTTAATAAAAATCATTCAAAGAGTTACAGACTTTATACCTTAATAATTCAAAACTTGTTAATTTTAGGTTTTTTATTTTTTATAATTTTTAATTCTAACCCTTTTAGTTCTATAAGCCCAATTCCTAAAGAAGGGTTAGGTTTGAACCCAATATTGCAGGATCCAGCTTTAGCCATTCACCCTCCTCTACTTTATATTGGTTTTGTAGGATCCTCTATATATTTTTCTGCGGCTATGGCTTCTATGATTTCAAATTATTTTGGTAGTTTATTTGCGCAATCAATCAAAAGTTGGGTTTTGATCTCTTGGATTTTTCAAACATTAGGTATCCTGGTAGGATCTATCTGGGCATACTATGAGTTAGGTTGGGGAGGTTTTTGGTTTTGGGACCCAGTTGAAAATGCATCCTTACTTCCATGGTTTGCAATGACAGCTCTATTACACAGTCTATTAGTTTTAGAAAAAAGAAATATGCTTTATTTTTGGACAATAATACTTTGTTTAATGACATTTACTTTAAGTGTAACAGGTACTTTTTTGGTCAGGTCTGGAATACTTAATTCAGTTCATACTTTTGCTAACGATCCATCGCGAGGTATATATATTTTAATATTTTTAAGCTTAATGATTTTTGCATCAATTTATTTTTTATTTAGCAAATATAAGCCAACAAATGATTTGATTAATTCAAACAGTAAAGAAACTTTTGTTTTGATAAATAATTGGTTCATGATGTTTTATTTAGTCACAGTATTATTAGGTACTTTGTACCCAATATTTACAGACGCAATTTCGAATAATAAGATTTCAGTTGGTCCCCCCTTTTACAATTCTGTGATCATACCTGTTGTAATAGTCTTTTTATTTTTTATGGCGATTGGACCGCAAGCCAAATGGATTAAAAATAAATTTTCAAACTTGAGAAGCACGCTATCAATTCTTAGTGGAGCAATTATAATAAATTTTGTAATTTTTTACTTCTTAAAAAGTTACAGCTTAATTTCAAATTTAATATTAATATCTTCTTTATTTTTAATTATGTCGTCTATTTTTGATTTTTTCAAAAAAAGTAGATTGAGTTTTCCAAGAATAATTTCTCACTTATCTTTTGGTTTTTTGATTTTATTTATTGGATTGAATCATAATTTCTCTGTTGAAAAAGATTTTAATTTAAAACTCGGTGAAGCTAAAAAAATAGATAATTATGAATTTGCTCTCTTAGATCTTAAATTAAGTCAGGAAAATAATTATAAAGCTGTAGTAGGTAAATTGGAGGTAAATAATTCCAATACTATGAAAAGAAGAATTTTATATCCCGAAATAAGAATTTATGATAATCCTCAAACTCTTACATACGAAGCCTCAATTCAAACAAGCTTTTTAGGAGACCATTATTTGACGATGAGTAATATTGATCGTTCAGAATATTATAATATTAAATTTCAGCACAAACCACTTATGATCTGGATCTGGATATCTGTACTCCTGCTTTCTTTTGGTGGGTTTTTAAGTTTATTTAAAAATGCAAAAAATAATTAAATCTATAATAGTTTTTCTGTTCATTTTTGTTCTCTTAGTATTTTATAATTCATTAAATAGAGAAACTAATTACAGCACTGACTATCTAGTAGGAAATAAATTAACAAATATAAACTTAAAAAGTTTTGATGATAATAAAATCTATACTAGTGAAGATATTCAAAAAAGTCGTTATACACTTATAAATTTTTGGGCATCTTGGTGCGCTCCGTGCAGAATTGAACATCCCTATTTAATGCAATTATCAAAGGAAAAAAATTTAAAGATTCTAGGAGTTAATTTTAAAGATAAAAAAATAAATGCATCAAAATTTTTGAATGAATTAGGGAATCCATATTATTATATGGCAAAAGACACTACAGGAAAGCAATCAGTCAATTTTGGAATTTACGGAATACCAGAAAGTATTTTGATCGATAATGAAACAATAGTTTTAAAAAAATTTGTAGGACCGCTTAACAAACAAAATTTAAATGATATAAAGGAGATAATAAATTCCTTATGAGGTTTAAAATTTTGCTTATAATTTTTTTCCTGAATTTAAACATTAATCTCCATGCAAATGAACTAGTAGAGGAAAGCAAGATACACAAAAACTTGAGGTGTTTAGTTTGCCAAGGCCAATCAATTGCAGACTCTAATTCAGATTTTGCTTTGACTTTAAAAATGGTAGTCAAAGATTTGATTGATCAAGGAAAAACAGAGGATGAAATTTATAGTTTTTTATCAGATAAATATGGAGACTGGATTTTATATAAGCCTAAAATTAATCAAGGAAACCTTTTACTTTGGGGCTTACCATACTTAGCTCTTATTATAGGCGGTGTAATTATTGTTTTTTTAATCAGAAAATCCTCAAAAAAAGCTTGAATTGCCAACTGTACATACTAACTATTTAGTTGTATTTTTAAAAATATGAAATTTCAATTTTTCACATTTTTATTTACTTTAGTTTTTTTGGTGACATCAGCAAAAGCAAATGAAGGTGAGACAGACATATCATTCTACACTGGAACTTTTGATGTGATTGATGAAGAAGGCGATGACCAAACTTCTTTGTTCGGCATAGAACACAAAAATTCTGATTTGTTCAGAGATACTTTATTAGGGAAATTTAAACCAATTACCGGAGGATTTATAACCGGCGATAGTTCAGTATATTTATACACAGGAATTGAGGGCCAATATGGAATAGGTCCAATTAAAATTTTACCAAGTTTTTCTCCGGGTTACTATGAAAAAGGTGACGGTAAGGATTTAGGGAGTATGCTTGAATTTAAAAGTGAAATTAAAATTGGATTTGATATTTTTGAGAATTCCAAATTAAGTTACAGCTACAGTCATATCTCTAACAATGATTGGGGAGATACAAATCCAGGTACAGATAATCAACATATTACATTTTCAAAGAAATTTTAATAACAATGAATTTGAACGATTGTTATAATTTTGATGATTTTAGAAAATTAGCAAAAAAAAATTTACCTGCACCAATATTTCATTATATTGATGGAGGTGCAGATGATGAAACTACATTAAGAAGAAACACTGAATCATTTTTAAAATGTGATCTAGTTCCAAATATATTAGCTAGTGTTGGTGAACCAGATCTTAGTACAACTGTTTTTGGACAAAAAATAGATTTACCAATTTTTTTATCACCTACTGCTATGCAAAGACTTTATCATCACGATGGAGATAAAGCCTCAGCACGTGCTGCTGAAAAATTTGGAACTTTTTATAGTATGTCTACAATGGCAACATCTTCTATTGAAGAAATAGCGAATATATCTGGCGGCCCTAAATTATTTCAACTTTATATTCATAAAGACCAAGGACTAACAGATAATCTTATTGATAGATGTAAAAGTTCAGGTTTTAAAGCGATGTGTTTAACTGTTGACACTGTTGTTGCTGGTAACAGAGAGAGAGATCATAGATGGGGATTTACTACACCTCCAAAACTTACTTTAAAAAGCCTCATGAGTTTTGCTATGCATCCAATGTGGGCTTTTAATTATTTGACCAATAAAAAATTTGAGCTAGCAAATGTTTCTCATTGGACAAAAAAAGGATCGAGCATCGCAAAAGGGGTGATGGATTATATTAATGAACAATATGATCCAGCCATGAGCTGGAAAGATGCTGAGTACGTTGTGAAGAAATGGGGAGGACCATTCGCTCTTAAAGGCGTTATGTCAGTTGAAGATGCAAAGAGAGCAGTAGAAATCGGAGCTTCGGCTATTATGCTCTCAAATCATGGAGGAAGACAACTTGATGGATCAAGATCTCCATTTGATCAATTACCCGCTATTGCTGATGCAGTTGGAGGAAAAATAGAAATTATTTTAGATGGAGGAATTAGAAGAGGAACTCATGTGTTGAAAGCACTTTCTTTGGGAGCAACGGCATGCAGTTTTGGGAAAGGATTTCTATTCGCATTAGGTGCAGGCGGTCAGAAAGGTGTAGAGCAGATTTTGACAAGAATGAAAGATGAAATAAGAAGAGACATGATTTTATTAGGATGTAAAAGCATAAAAGAGCTAGATAAAACAAAAATTGTATATAGGTGATGCAAAAAAACTGGTTTTCAAAAGGGCAAATAAATACTAGGTTTAGAATATGAAATTAGCAAAAAATTTAGAGAGACTTGGAACAGAAACTGCTTTTAGTGTCTTAGCCGAAGCTAAGAAGCTTGAAGCTCAGGGCAAAGAAATGATTCACTTAGGTTTAGGTCAGCCAGATTTTATGACTCCTAAACATATTATGGACGCAGCAAAAAAAGCTATTGATGACGGACATCATGGATATGTTTTAGCTAACGGGATTGCTGAATGCCGGCAAGCAGTTTCAAGAAAAATAAAAAGCTTATATAAAAAAGAAGTTAGTCCCGAGCGGATTATGATTATGCCTGGTGGAAAACCTACAATGTACTTTGCCATTCAAATGATCGGCGAGCCTGGTGCAGAAATAGTTCATCCAACACCTGGTTTTCCAATTTATGAGTCTATGATTAATTATACTGGTGCCAAAGCGGTTCCATATGATTTAACAAAAGAAAAAGATTTAAAATTTGATCCTGAAAAAATTTTATCTTTGATAACAGACAAAACTCGTCTTGTGATACTGATTAATCCCAATAATCCAACAGGAAGTTTTGTTGAAAAACCTGCAATTGATTTTCTTGCTGAAGGTTTAAAGAAACATCCACACGTTACAATTCTTAGTGATGAAATTTATAGCAGACAAATTTTCGATGGAAAAGAGATGCCGACTTTTTTCAATTACCCAGATTTACAAGACAGGTTGATAGTTTTAGATGGATGGAGCAAAGCTTACTCCATGACTGGCTGGAGAATGGGCTGGAGCGTGTGGCCAGAAAATTTAATTCCTCATGTAACTAAATTAGCTATAAATAGTTTTTCTTGTGTAAATGCGCCTTCACAATTTGCTGGAATAGCAGCATTAGATGGACCCGACGACTCTATTCATCATATGATGGAAAAGTTTGATCAAAGAAGAAAATTAATTCACAAAGGTTTAAATGATTTACCTGGTGTTGAATGCAGTATGCCTGGTGGAGCGTTTTACGCTTTTCCAAATGTAAAGGGAACAGGTATGAGTGGAAGTGAATTTTCAAAGAAATGTATGCACGAAGCAGGTGTGGCAATTGTTCCAGGAACAGCATTTGGCAAAACATCAGTAGATTATGTACGTTTTAGCTTCGCCGCATCAAGGGATAACATTCAAAAAGCACTAGATAAAATATCAAAAATGCTTAAGTAGGATTGATTATGAGCAGTTTACAAATGCCAAAAGTTGATAACGCAATTATGTCTAAAAAAGATAAAATTGCATCGGATCTTCGTGAAATTATCAACTCTAAAAATGTTCTTTCGAATCCTGATGAACTAAGACCTTTCGAAACTGACGGCCTGACGGCTTATAGACAAATGCCTCTTTTAGTAGTTATGCCTGAGACAGTTGAGGAAGTTAGTCAAATTTTAAAATATTGTAATGAGAACAAAGTTAAAGTAGTCCCAAGAGGAGCAGGTACAGGTTTATCTGGTGGTTCGATGCCTTTAGAAGATTGTGTTCTAATGGCAATGGGAAAATTTAATAAAATAATTGAGATTGATTATGAAAATAGATGTGTGGTTACGCAACCTTGTGTAACAAATTTAGCAATCACTCATGCTGTTCAAGACAAAGGTTTTTATTATGCTCCGGATCCATCAAGTCAAATAGCATGCTCCATAGGCGGAAATGTAGCTGAAAATTCTGGAGGAGTTCATTCTCTTAAATACGGTGCAACTACAAATAATCTCTTGGGTATTCAAGTAGTTTTAATGGATGGAACCGTAACTAAATTTGGTGGTAAAGCTATGGACGCGGAGGGATATGATTTCTTAGGCTTGATGACAGGTTCAGAGGGTTTACTTGGAGTTATCACAGAGGTTACTGTAAAAATTTTAAAGTCGCCTGAAGTTGTTAAAGCCGCTTTAGTTGGGTTTCCATCAATTGAAGATGCAGGAAACTGTGTTGCTGAAATAATTGCAGAGGGATGTATACCGGCTGGGATGGAGATAATGGATAAAGCTCTGACGAAAGCAACTAATGATTATTCTAAAGCAGGTTACCCAATTGATGCAGAGGCGATGATGATTGTAGAATTTGATGGAACAGAACACGAAGTTGAAGCTTACATTCAAAAGACAAAAGAAATTGCTGAAAAAAATAATTCATCAAGTTTAAAAATCAGTAAAACAAATGAAGAGAGATTAAAATTTTGGGCCGGCAGGAAAGCAGCTTTTCCGGCATGTGGAGTTTTAGCGCCTGATTACATGTGTATGGATGGTTCAATACCCAGAGGAAAACTTGCTGAGGTTTTAAATGAAATTTCAAGACTTTCTAAAAAATATAATTTGCCAGTTGCCAATGCATTTCATGCAGGAGATGGAAACCTCCATCCTCTAATTATGTTTGATGCAAATGACAAAGAGTCTTTAAGGAAATGTGAGGAGTTTGGAGCTGATATTTTAAAGTATTGTGTAAAAGTCGGTGGGGCTCTAACTGGTGAACACGGAGTTGGTATAGAGAAAAGAGAATTAATGTGTGAAGCATTCAATGATAAAGATATACAACAACAATTAACAATTAAAGTTGCTTTAGATCCAAACTCATTATTAAATCCAGGCAAAGTTTATCCAATACTTAGAAAATGTGCTGAGGAAGGGAGAGTTCATGTCCATGGAGGAAAAACAAAATTCCCAGACATCCCTAGATTTTAATCAAAATATTTTTAAACCTACTTCAAGAGAGGAAATAGTTGAGATAGTTAAAACTTGTTATAGGAAAAATATACCTCTAGAAATCAATGGATTAAAATCAAAAAATAAAATTGGAAGAAATTTTCAATCTGAAAAAACTTTAGATCTCTCTGATTACAAAGGTATAATTGATTACAAACCTGAAGAGCTATATATCAAAGTTAAAGCCGGCACACCTTTGAAAGAAATAATAGGGGAGCTAGACAAAAATAATCAGCAATTAGCTTTTGAACCGAATGATTTTGGTTACTTATTTTCTGGGCAAAGTAACAGCGGTTCGATTGGTGGAGTCGTTTCATGTAATTTTGCCGGATCACGAAGATTTAAAGTTGGAAGTGTTCGAGATCACATACTTGGATTTCAAGGGATTAACGGAAAAGGTGAAACTATTAAATCAGGGGGAACAGTAGTTAAGAATGTTACCGGTTATGATTTAAGTAAATTAGTATCAGGATCTTTTGGAACACTCACGATATTAACTGAGCTTTCAATAAAAGTTTTACCAAAACCAGAAACAAGTAAAACTTTAATTATAAAGAATCCCCATCTTAAAAAAGCACTAGACTTTCTTGGAAAAGCATTGTCATCTTCTACAGATCCATCCGGTGGAGTTTTTTATCCAGACTATTTTGGAAAAGATTTTGTTCTGAATGATCTTACACACGATGGAGGATTAACTGCTATAAGAATTGAAGGTCCAACAAATTCTGTGGATCAAAGAGCAAACAGATTGTCTAAAGAGTTAGGTCTTTTGGATCAAGAGCTTTCTATTTTAGATAGTGAGCAAAGTAATATTTTTTGGAGTAGGACAAAAAATTTAGAGGTTTTTAAAAGTTTAAAAAGCAATTTATTAAGAATAGTTTTGCCAATGAGCGAAACCTTACAGGTTATCCAAAAACTTAAAAATTTTGAGATTAAATATTTTATTGATTGGGGAGGTGGTCTAATCTGGGCCTCATTTGATCAATTGAACACAAAAATTCTTAGTGAAATCAAGGATACGGTAAAAAAACATCAAGGATATATTACTTTAATTAAAGTTGAAGAGGATCTAAAAGCTTCTGCTGATATTTTTACAATAGATCCAATTAAGTATAAAATAAGTGAAAAAATTAAAAGGAGTTTTGACCCTAAAAGAATTTTTAATCCAGGGAAAATGTACACAGGAATTTAAATGCAAACATCATTTACAGATAAACAACTTCAAGACAAAGATAATAAAACGAGTGAAACAATTATAAGGAAATGTGTTCACTGCGGAATGTGTAATGCTACTTGCCCTACTTATCAAGTAAATGGAGAGGAGTTAGAAGGACCAAGAGGAAGAATATATCTTATCAAAGATATGTTAGAGAATAAAAAACCAGCCACAAAAGAAATAGCAAAACACATTGATAGCTGTTTATCCTGTTACTCATGTATGACGACTTGCCCTTCAGGAGTGAACTATATGCATTTAATTGACCATGGTAGGAATTATGTTGAAGAAACTTACAAAAGGCCTTTTTTAGATAGAGTATTTAGAAATATACTTTCTTTTGTACTACCGAGACCAAAAATGTTTTTGTTAATGGCTTTATCATCTAAACTAATTAAACCATTTAGTTTTTTATTTCCAAAATTTATTAGAAACGCATTAAATTTAATGCCAGATAAAATCCCAGGAAAAAAATTAAAAGATCAAAAAGTTTACGAGGTTAATAAAGGTAAGAAGGTTTCAAGGGTCGCTTTATTGACTGGTTGTGTTCAAAGAGTTATTTCTCCTGAAATAAACGAAGCTACTATAAGACTTCTAAATAGGCATAACGTTGAAGTAGTAGTAATGCCAGACATTAATTGTTGTGGATCTTTAAACCATCATTTGGGTAAACAAAAATTAGCACACGAATCATTTAAGAATAATATTGAGAGCTGGCACGAAGAGTATCTTAAAAATGGATTGGATGCGATAATAAGTAATACATCTGGATGCGGGACAACATTAAAAGACTATGGTCATATTTTTAAAAATGATAGAGACCTGAAAAAGAAAGCAAAAAAAATTTCAGAATTAACTAAAGATATTACCGAATACCTCGACGAAAATTTAAAATTAAACATAAATCTAAACTCAGAAAAAAAATATAGAATAGCGTATCATTCAGCATGTTCGATGCAACATGGACAAAAAGTTCACGATCAACCAAAAGATTTAATTTCAAAAACTGGTAACGAAGTATTAGATATTCCAGAAGGACATTTGTGTTGTGGCTCCGCGGGTACTTACAATATTTTACATCAAAAGATGGCTAAATCACTTTTAAAGAATAAGGTAAATAATATAGAAAAAATTTCACCTGATTTTATTTCAACAGGTAATATTGGTTGTATGACACAAATTTCAGCTGGTACTCGAATACCAATTATCCATACCGTAGAGTTACTTGATTGGTTTACCGGAGGACCCAAGCCGTATAAACTAAATAATTTTTAAAATGAAAAAAAAAATTTTTGTTACAAGAAAACTTCTCAAAGAAAATGAGGAGAAACTTAAAGAATTATTTGAAGTTACTTTAAATAAAGACGATAAGATTTATAAACCTCAAGAAATAATAGATGGCTCCAAAAATTTTGACGGGATATTAAGTTCTGTTTCTGATCCTATCAGCGCTGATACCATCTCTAAACTTTCGAGTTCCATAAAAATTATTGCTAATGGCGCGGTTGGTTTTGGAAATATAGATATAAAAGCTGCAAAAGAAAAAGGAATTACCGTAACGAATACACCTGATGTACTTACAGATGCTACAGCAGATATTCAGATTTTACTTTTATTAGGTGCTTCAAGAAAAGCCTATGAAGGACGTTTAGCGGCCGAAACTCAAAATTGGAAATGGTCATGGGATTTCTTGTTAGGAAAACAAATGTCTAATAAAAAACTTGGGATACTTGGAATGGGTAGAATAGGTAGGGCAGTTGCTAAAAGAGCTAAAGCTTTTAATATGGAAATTCATTATCATAACAGATCTAAACTTTCACCAGAACTTGAGGATGGAGCAATTTATCATAAAGATCTAAAAAGTCTTTTTAAGCAAAGTGAATTTTTATCTATAAATTGTCCTGCAACTCCTGAAACAACAAAACTTGTTAATAAAGAAACACTAAGTTATTTAGAGGAAAATACTGTTGTAGGTAACGCAGCCAGAGGAGATATAGTTGATGATGATGCGATGATTGAAGCATTAAAAAGCGGAAAAGTATTCGCTTATGGCTTAGACGTTTATAATGGGGAGCCCAAAATTCATCCTGAATATTTGAAGTTAAAAAATATTTTTCTACTTCCTCATTTAGGAAGCGCAACAAAAAGGACAAGGTGGGATATGGCATTTAGAGCTACAAAAAATTTAGAGGATTTTTTTTCTGGAAAGAAACCACAAGATCAAGTGAATTAGTACACCTATAGATTGAATCTATTATTCTACTTTAAAATTATTCTTAAATATATCGAGACTCTGATTTGAGATTGTGCTTAAATATTTCCGTTAATTAACTAACGGAGGACATATGTCAAAAATAAAAAAAGGAGTAAAAACTCCATCAAGACGTAAGTTCTTTAAAGCAGCAGCAGCTACGGGTGCTGCAGCAGCAGCAACAGTTGCAATGCCTAACATTGCATTTGGTGCTCCGCAAACTTTAAAGATGCAAGCGGCTTGGCCGTCGGGCGCTAACATTTTCTTTGAAATGGCCGGCGACTACGCAAAAATGGTAGGCGACATGTCTGGAGGTGAATTGAAAATTGATCTTCAGCCAGTTGGAGCTGTAGTTAAGACTTCGGAAATTGGACAAGCAGTAAGTTCAGGTGTACTTGATATGGGACACTGGGTAACAGCTTACTGGTATGGAAAAAATCCAGCAGCTTCTCTATTCGGTACTGGTCCGTCATACGGAATGTCATCTCAAGAAATTATGGGATGGATAGAGTATGGTGGAGGTAGAAAACTTTATGATGAAACACTTGCAAAAGTTGGTTTCGACTATATTGGTTTCTTCCATATGCCAATGCCTGCACAGCCTTTTGGATGGTTCAAAAAGAACGTAACAAAAGTATCTGATGTAAAAGGTATGAAGTACAGAACAGTAGGACTAGCTACTAACGTATTAACAGCAATGGGAATGGTTGTAAGACAATTACCAGGTGGTGAAATTCAGCCTGCAATGAAGACAGGTTTGATTGAAGCTGCTGAGTTTAACAACCCAACATCAGACTCTCAATTTGGTATGCAAGACGTTTCTAAGCATTATCACTTAGGAAGCTTCCACCAATCACAAGAGATGTTTGAAATCCCAGTTAATAAGAAGACATTTAATGGATTATCGCCTAAACATCAGGCTATTCTAAAAAATGCTGCTTATGCTGCGAACAGTGATAACTACTTTAAAGCATTAGTAAGATACTCTGCTGACTTATCTAAATTGATGAACCAGCACAAAGTAAATGTGTATCAAACATCAGATGCGATCTTAGCTCAACAACTAAAAGGTTGGGATAAAGTAATTGGTGATTTCAATAAGAAAGATCCATTCTTTAAAAAGATTGTAGACTCACAAAAAGCTTATGCTAAGAGAGTTATGAAATACTTACTCATGAACCAACCTAATTACAAGTTGGCTTACGAGAATGAGTTCGGTTCAATAGCAAAAGTTAAAATTTAATTATATTTTAAACAATAAAGGGGGCGTATTTGCGCCCCCTTTTTTTATGGAAATTACAAAAAAATTAGAATAGTTTAAAATTTCATGAGAGGATTTATTCATTTTGCAGATACTTTAAGCACTTCCGTGGGGAAGGCATTTTCTTGGTGCATCGTAATTTTGATGGGCGGAACTTGTTATGAAGTTGTTATGGCATATGCTTTCAATGCTCCTACATTATGGAACTTTGATTTCAGTTTACAAATGTACGGTGCAATTTTTATGATGGCGGGTGCTTACACTTTATCCACTGAAGCTCACGTCAGAGGTGACGTAATTTACAGACTTTTTAAACCAAGAACACAAGGCTATATTGATTTAGTTTTATATTTTATTTTTTTCTTCCCAGGTGTACTCGCGTTAGCATTTTATGGTTATGAATATGCTTCGCTTGCGTGGAAGATTAAAGAAACAAGTTGGAACAGCCCAGCTCAAATCCAAATTTATATGGCTAAATCTTTGATACCAGCTGCCGGAATTTTATTAGTTATTCAAGGTATTAGCGAAGTTTGTAGATCAATTATTTGTATTCAAACCGGTCACTGGCCTGCAAGAATGGTTGTGGCAGAGGAAACAGAAAAAATGTTAATGAGAACTTCACAAGACGAGGATCAAAAAGATGTTATTTAGTTTAACCAATCCTGAAATCGCAATTCTAATGATGAGCATATTCCTATTCGCAGTTCTACTTGGTTTTCCAATAGCATTTACATTAATGGCAATGGGAGTTGGTTTTGGTTACTACGCTTATTTTGATCCCACTAGAATGGAACATCTTTTTGATAATAGGATTTTCCAATTATTTGTTCAGAACACTTATACAGTGATGGATAACACTGTTTTAACCGCCGTCCCACTCTTTTTATTTATGGGTTACTTAGTTGAGAGAGCCGGAATAGTTTCTAGGTTGTTTTTTGCAATAAGATTAGCCTCTCACAGACTCCCTGCTTCTATGGCTGTTGCCGCGCTTGTAACTTGCGCTTTATTTTCAACAGCGACAGGAATTATCGGTGCTGTTGTTACACTAATGGGGCTACTTGCATGGCCTGCAATGATAAGGGCAGGATATGATAAAAAATTTGCCTCAGGAGTAATTTGTTCTGGTGGATGCTTAGGAATTTTGATTCCTCCAAGTATCATGTTAATTGTTTATTCAGTTATTGCTCAGCTATCACCTTTAAGACTATTTGCAGCAGCAATTTTTCCAGGATTATTATTAGCTGGTCTTTACATAATGTACGCAGTTACACTTGCTTATTTTAATCCATCAATAGCACCTAAACCTCCAAAAGAGGATATTCCGCCAAGATCTGAAATTTTAAAAGAGGTTATGGTTTCGTTCTTACCACTTTTCTCATTAATAATATTAGTATTAGGAACTATCTTAGGGGGACTTGCTACACCTGCAGAGGCTGCAGCAGTAGGAGCCTTTGGTGCATTAGTGCTTTCTTATTTTTACAAGACTTTAAAATGGAAAAATTTTAAAGAGTCTGTATTTCTAACAGCAAAGACAACTGCAATGATAATGTGGTTATTCATTGGCTCTTGGACTTTCGCATCTGTTTTTTCTTACTTAGGTGGCCATGAAGTTTTTGAGCATTTCTTTAAATCAATGAATTTACAACCATGGCAATTCTTAGTAATCACACAAATAATTATTTTCTTATTAGGTTGGCCACTGGAGTGGACGGAAATTTTAATTATATTTGTTCCAATATTTTTACCATTAGTAGCTTTCTTTGAGGTAAATCCTTATTTTTTCGCAATGCTTATCGCTTTGAATTTACAAACTTCATTTTTAACACCGCCGATGGCAATGTCCGCATACTATTTAAAAGGTGTCCAATCTAAAAATGTAGAGTTAATGGAAATATTTAGAGGCATTATGCCCTTCCTAGGTATTGTTATATTTGCCATGTTTTTAATGTATCTATTTCCAGGAATAGCTCTTTGGTTGCCAGATACATTATTCGCTAATTAACAATTTAAATGATAGACGTCACAACTTTAAGTGCTTACGATTTATCGCAAAAACTTCATTCTGGTGAAATTTCTTCTTTAGATCTTTGCAAAGCTTATTTAGATAGAATTAAAAAATTTGAAAAAGACGTTCAGGCTTGGCAATTTTTAGACAAAAAACTTTTATTAGAAAAAGCTGAAGAAGCTGACACATATAGAAAATCTGGAAAACCCCTTGGACCATTGCACGGAATGCCAGTTGCAATTAAGGATATTATAGGTACGTATGATATGCCAACAGAATGTGGCACAGTATTTAGAAAAAAAATGTCCAATTCACAAGACTCGGAAATTGTAAACTTATTAAAAAATTCAGGGGCAATTATCATGGGTAAAACTGTTACTTGTGAACTTGCATATATACATCCATCTAAAACAAAAAATCCTCATGATTATTCAAGAACACCAGGGGGATCATCAAGTGGATCAGCAGCAGCAGTTGCAGCTCATATGGCACCTTTATCTGTGGGTTCTCAAACTGGAGGCTCAGTAATCAGGCCAGCATCATATTGTGGTGTAGTTGGATATAAACCCTCGTATGGATTAATCTCTAGAAACGGTGTTTTAAAAGTTTCGGATAAACTAGATACAATGGGCGTATTTGGTAAAAGTGTGAAAGATGTTGCATTATTAGCTAAATCACTAATTAGAAAAGATTTACATGACCCCTCAACAATTTATTTCGCTGCTGACAACATGATACAGGAATGTGAGAAAGGACCAGTTTTTGATCCAAAGTTTATTTTTTATAAAACGAAAAATTGGAAAAATATAAATAAAAAATCACAGCAAGCTTTTGAATTTCTAATTAAAAACTTCAAAAAAAACATAGAGGTTTTTGATACACCGTCATACTTTGAAGACATACCAAAGTATCATCAAATCATTCATGAAGTTGATATGGCAAATAATTTTCAAGTTTACTATAAAAAAGATAAAACTAAACTTTCAAAAGAAATGAGAGAAGCTATCTCCAGAGGATTAAAATATTCAGCAAAAGAATATGGCGATGCTTCAGATTTTATGAAACAAAGTTATGAGTCCTATAAAGAAGTTTTTGAAGATTACCACGGAATTATTACTCCATCATCAAGCGGAGTTGCTGACAAAGGATTAAAATCTACTGGAAGTGCGGACTTCCAAAAAATCTGGACTTATCTTGGTTTGCCCACAATTTCATTACCTTTACTTACAGGTGAAAATGACTTACCATTAGGAGTTCAGTTGGTTGGTGATAAACTTGATGATTTAAGATTTTTAGGTACAGCTAACTGGCTTGAGAAAAATTGTAGAGATGAAGGATAAAATTACAATAATAATTGGCGTAGGTCTCTGTACCCTTTTTTTAATTGGTTTAGCCACAACATTAACTAGATCAATGATGATAGGATTTTTTGATGTGCTTCCTGTTTATATTTTAATGGGTATGGTAATTGTAATGATGTTCTATGAAGCCTTCATTGATAAAAAATAATCCTTACGCTCCTTATTTACTTTTGTTAATCCAGCCAATTTTTATGGCTACAAACACTATTGTAGCAAGAGGTGGCGTTGAGTCAGTACCTCCTATTTCTCTAGCATTTTGGCGATGGTTTACTGTATTCATTATATTATTTCCATTTTTTTTTAACGAAATCTTAAAATATAAAAAAGACTTTAATAAAGAGTTTTTTAAGCTTTTTTTCTTAGGCTCAATGGGTTGTGGTATATGTGGGGCTTTTCCAAATCTTGCAGGAATGACAACAACAATGGCAAACATTGGAATAATCTATACTTCTTCACCAGTAATAATAATTTTTTTATCAATTTTATTCTTTAAAGAAAAAATTAATTTTTTTAGAATAATGGGCTTATTAATTTGCATTTCAGGTGTTTTTACAATTATATCTAAAGGTAATTTAGATTTTTTAATCAACTTAAATTTTACAATAGGTGACTTATGGGTTTTAGGTGCAGCTTTAGGTTGGGCTCTTTACTCAATTTATTTATTAAATTGGAAATCAAAATTTAGTTTAATGGCTCGATTTACTTTAATCGCAATGTTTGGATTTATTTCACTTTTCCCATTTTTTGTTTTAGAAAATATTTACTTTGCAAAGACTAGCTACAATCAGACATTTTTATTCTGGATTATATTTGCTGCTATTTCCCCTAGTATAATAGCTTTCTCTTTATATACTCGGTTACAAAAATATGTAGGCGCATCGTTTGCCGGGTTTACTTTATATTTATTTGCAGTTTACGGATCTATCTTTGGAATTATAATTTTTGAGGAACCGCTCCTTAGTTTTCATTATTTAGGTGGCCTACTAGTCTTTACAGGAGTTTATTTCGCTAGGAAAAAAGCATGAAGTATCTTTATTTAGCTTTATCGTCAATTATATTAGCTTACATTATAATTGTACTTTTCACTTATTTGTACCAAAGAAAATTACTTTATCACCCAAGCGAAAATAACTACACGGGAGATGAAATTCAATTTGAATACAAAGAAGTTTTTATTGAGATTGATAAAGATATAAAACTTAAATCATGGTTTTTGGGAAAAGACTTAAAAAAATATAAAACAATTTTATACTTTCATGGCAATGCAGGTGATTTGACCAATAGGGTTCATAAACTTAATGAACTATATAAATTGGATGTAAATATTCTTATTATCTCATGGAGAGGGTTCAGTGGTAATCCAGGTAAACCAACAGAGGAAAATTTATATAATGATGCTAGAAAATCAGTCATATGGCTAAACGAGACTGGAGTTAAAAATAAAAACATAATTTTATATGGCGAGTCACTCGGAACGGGTGTAGCTACAGAGTTGGGTCAGGATAACTCTTTTGCAGGAATTATTTTAGAGTCACCTTTTACTTCGATTGCTGATGCAGCAAAAATTTATTATCCTTATTTACCAATCGATTTATTAATAAAAGATAGATACGACTCTTCAAAAAAGATTAAAAATATTAATACTCCAATTTTAATCATGCACGGCAAGAAAGATGATATTGTTCCTTTCAAAATGGGCTTAGAATTATTTGACAAGGCTAATCAACCAAAATTTAGTTACTTTTCCGAAAACGATGACCATATGATGGAATTTAATGACCAATTAATGAATTCATTAAGAAAGTTTTTAGGCTTCAATACCTAACAAAGCCTTTGAAAAATATTCAGCATTAAAAGGTTGCAAGTCATCTTCTTTTTCACCCATTCCAATCGCAACTATAGGTAAATTATATTTTTTACAAATTGCTAAAACTACTCCGCCTTTTGCAGTGCTATCAAGTTTTGTAATTATAAGACCTGTAAGATTATGTATTTTGCTAAATTCTTCAACTTGACTCAGTGCATTTTGACCAGTAGTCGCATCAAGAACTAGAATTACCTCATTAGGAAAAGACTCATCAATTTTTTTCAGGACATTGATAATTTTTTTGTATTCTTCCATTAGATTTTTTTTATTTTGTAGTCTTCCTGCTGTGTCTATTAAGGCGATATCAATTTCATTTTTTTTTGCAAATTCTGCGGTTTTATAAGCAACAGAAGCCGGGTCACTATTTATTTCTGACTTAATTATATCTACTTTTACTTTTGCAGCCCAAACTTGAAGCTGATCTATAGCTGCTGCTCTAAAAGTATCCGCAGCACCAAAGACAACGGATCTATTATTGTCTTTAAAATACTTTCCTAGTTTTCCGATACTTGTTGTTTTTCCAACGCCGTTCACACCGGATACAACAATTACAGCAGAATTTGCATTCCCCATTAGGCTTAAATCTTTTTCGTACTTTTGAAGATTTATCGCTAACTTATCAGCTAAGAGTTTTAAAATTTCTTTGTGATCGTCTAATTTTTTATCAACCTTAAAATTTTCGAAATCTTTTCTAAGCTCTTTTGCTACATCAACACCGGCATCAGAAGAAATGATTAATTCCTCAAATTCTTCAAGAATGGTGGTATCAACTTTTTTTTTAGAAAAAATATTTTTAAAGCCGTCTGAAAAGTTCGATGAACTTTTTCCAAGTCCTGATTTAAACTTATCAAAAATCCCCATTTTATATTTCTACTTTTATATTCTTTATTTTTGATACTGGACCACTCATAAATATATTATTTTTTTCGTCTAAAACTATATTTAAGATCCCCTCTTTAAATTTAATAGCAACTTTGTTTTTTACTAGTTTGTTATTTTTTCCAGCAACGGCCGTTGCACAGGCTGCTGTTCCACATGCTTTAGTGAGTCCAGCACCTCTTTCCCAAACATTAACTAAAATATTTCTTTCATCTAAAATTTGAGCAAATGTTACATTTATTTTTTCGGGAAATAATTCATGATTTTCAATTAAAGGTCCTATTTCTTTCAAATCGTGTTTAAAACAATCATCTACGAAAAAAACTATGTGGGGGTTTCCTACGTTAAGACAAAATCCACCAGTAAATTTTTCGCCTTTTACATTTAGAGAAACGTTAGCAGGATTTACTGTTTTTGATAACGGAATATCTTCAAAATTAAATAAAGGCTTTCCCATATCAAGCTCTACCATTAAGTTTCCAACAATTTTAGCATTAAGACTTCGATTACTTGTTTTTAGTTTAATTTGGTTAACATTTAAATTTTTACTCAAAAGATACGCAACACATCTTGAACCATTTCCACAAGCATTTACTTCACCCCCGTCAGAATTGAAAATTGTTATTGGAAAAGAATTCTCTTTCTCTTTTTCTATAAAAATTATTTGATCAAAACCAATATTGCTTCTTTTTCCTAACTCAATAATTTTATCTTTGGTTAAGTTGATAGGATTTGATCTTCTATCGATAATAATGAAATCATTACCCAATCCATCCATTTTATATGCGTTAATCGTTGCCATAATTGATTAGTATAATTATTCATTGACTTTTAAAACCCCAAATTGTAGTTTCCTCAAACTTTCCGCAAATACTTATGTTTTTGCGGTGCTCTTGAAATCAAGAGTGTCGACACTAGTCAGCGAAGGTTCGCCCACTAGTGCGATAAGTGTTGGGTGTTATAAAAATGTTTGAAAATTTAACAAATAAATTAGAAAGTATTTTTTCTAAGCTTAAAAGTGCTCCTTCATTGACTGAGGAACAAGTTGATTCTGGCTTAAAAGAGATACGATTAGCTTTATTAGAGGCTGATGTGGCTCTTCCAGTTACTAAAGAATTTATAGCCAATATAAAACCAAAAGCGATTGGTAAAGAAATTATAAAATCAACATCTGCTGGACAGATGATAGTTAAAATTGTTTACGATGAACTAGTAAATATTTTAGGCTCTAAAAACGAAGAACTTAACTTCAAAGCTGTTCCACCAGTTTCTCTTTTATTAGTTGGACTTCAAGGTTCAGGTAAAACAACTTCTGCAGCAAAGTTAGCCAAAAATATTGAGAAGAATCATAAAAAAAAAGTAATGTTAGTAAGTTTAGACGTTTACAGACCTGCAGCACAAGAACAACTAAAATTACTTGCTGACGCAAATAGTATCCAATGTTTGCCTGTAGTTGAAAAACAACAACCAATCGACATTACTAAGAGAGCATTAAACGCAGCCAACCTTAACGGCTCAGATGTAATCATATTTGATACTGCAGGAAGAACTCAGATAGATTTACCCATGATGTCTGAGATTAAGCAAATAAAAGATATTACAAAACCAGCTGAAACAATTTTAGTAGCAGACTCATTAACCGGACAAATTGCTGTTAATGTTGCAAAAGAATTTGACACTGCTGTCAATCTTTCTGGAATTATTCTCACGCGAGTTGATGGTGATGCTCGAGGTGGTGCAGCATTAAGCATGAAACATGTAACAGGTAAACCAATTAAATATATTGGTGTTGGAGAAAAAATTACTGATCTTGAACTTTTCCATCCAGATCGATTAGCCAATAGAATATTAGGAATGGGTGATGTAGTAACCCTAGTAGAGAAAGCCCAACAAGATTTAAGTGAAGAAAAAATTAAAGAAACAGAGGACGAATTAAAAAAAGGAATTTTCACAATGGACTCATATCTTTCTCAACTAAGGCAAATGAAAAAGATGGGTGGCATGGAAGGAGTTATGTCTATGTTGCCTGGTGTGAATAAAATGAAAGCCAAATTGGATCAAGCAAATATAGATGAAAAAATGTTAGTAGAGAATGAGGCAATCATTTTATCAATGACTAAAAATGAAAGAGAAAATCCAAAAATTATAAGTGGATCAAGACGGAAAAGAATTTCTAAAGGAGCAGGTGTAGATGTTTCAAAAATTAATAAACTATTAAAACAATTTAAAATGATGTCAGACATGATGAAAAAAATGTCTCAAGGAAAAAAAATTCCATCCGGGATGATCCCAGATGAAATGCTCAATCAACTAAAATGAAAGGTATAAAATGTTAAGAATAAGACTATCAATGGGTGGAGTAAGAAAAAGACCCATTTATAAAATTGTAATTGCTGACAGTAGATACCCAAGAGATGGAAAATTTATTGAAAAAATTGGCTCTTACAATCCGTTACTTCCGAAAGATAAAAAGGAAAGAATAAAAGTAGAAGCAGAAAGAGTAAAATATTGGATGAGCAAAGGAGCTCAGCCAACAATGAGAGTTTCTAGATTACTAGGAGAGGTGCAGTTAATGCCAATGCCAAAACCTGGAAATAATCCTCAAAAGGCAATACCAAAAAAA